>JBAYAJ010000073.1:0-11703 GCA_041669845.1 Treponema sp. | reverse complement strand
TGGGCTATCTAGTTGTAATTCGTTATTTAACAACAAGTTACTGTTGTTGACGCATGGCGGACTCGAACCGCCTACCTACTGCTTAGAAGGCAGTTGCTCTATCCAGATGAGCTAAAGCGCCGTGGAAAATATAATACACTAAATACAATTCTTTTGCAACAGACCGGTTTCTACCTTTTTTGCAGTAAACAATTTATTTTCAGAAAAGACTTGCATGTGTTTTCAAAAAGCACGGATAGTGTATCTTTTTACAGATTAGACTTGTCGTGAGATAACGGCTGTATTTTGCAGAAGCACAGGATGCTGATATATGTCAGCCTTCCGTACACAGAGGAATCACCAACCCCGACGCAAGCACGGGGAACGGAGTTCTTTAAAGGTATCGCAGTCGGGATTTAATACCCTTCATACGCACAAGGGGTTGGGTATCAAACCCTCCGCACGAATAAAAAAACAGTCCGGGAGAAAACAGACTGCATTATTTTCTGTGCAGTGATATCTGGACAAGCGATTTTTATGGCTCCTTTAAAAAGCATATCTATCGTTAAAACTTTCAGGCTTAAGACAATACATTCTTATTTATTCGTTTTTACACGATTGTACAGTTCAACATATTTCTTATCTTCAATCAGAATATGCTGCACAAATACACTCCTGAATTTGTTTATTATTGACTGGGTAATAATTATGTTATCTTCCCGGATATCTTTTCTGAAATGTTCAATTTCTGCACCAATCTCTGCGTGCTGCTTTTGCTGGTTATACAAGGCAGGATAACCGATAATATGCATCATCCTTTCTTCCTCTGAAAAATGATAATGCATAAAGTCAATTGCTTCATTAAACATTGCATGAAGACGATTTTTATCATTCTGTTTCACAAAATCGTAATAAATATTGTTTACCAGTTCTATCCAATATCTGTGCTGTTGATCTATTTCAGAAATACCGAATTCGTATGCAGGCGACCAGGTCATAAATGACATTTCTTTCTCCTCCCTGACAGAATCATATACTATTTATTATAGATTTAGAAAATCTGTTTTTCAATTTTAACCATAAACTCTTTTTTTAAATTCTGCTTTTTTATACCCGAATGACAATATACACAAGTCAGAGCTGAGGCTGGTAACATACTTAGTTTTGGCGGCGGAATACGGGCACAGGCAATAATTGATCATGTACATTATAACGCCAGTAACAATGGCAGCAACAGCTGTGTTTATGGATATGCATTGGATCAATCGGTCCGTGGTGGATTTTTTCAAACGGATTAGCAGCTGCCTTATGCAAAAAACAAAACAAACACCGCTGAAACGGACTCAAGCGGTAATATTGTAACCGCAACGGAAACCCGTACTGAAATTATACAATAAGGATCTGGAAACGGACAGCATAAAATGAGAAGTAAGTAAAAAAGGTAAAAAATTAAAAACGAGCTTAGACCCGCGTAAAAAACAGTACGCCTTGTAGAATAATTGCAAGGCATTTTGAATTACTTATTTTCCAGCGAATGATGTGAACCATCACAAAAAGGCGGATTCTTTGTACGCTTGCAACCACACAAATGTACGGTTTCTGTTTTTTCTGGAGTAAATTTTACAGGTGTAAATGATGTACCTTTATGAGAACCGTCACAAAAAGGTTGGCTTGCACTTCTTCCGCAGGCACACCAATAGTATGTTTTTCCTGCTTCTACTTCAACAGTATACGGAAATTTCTGAGCGACTTTTGCTTCATCTTTCATAACAAACCTCCATAATTCTTTATGTAATTATCAAGCGCTTTTATGATTTTGTCAATAAAACCTATCATATTAATATGTTTTATCAACGGTCATACTCTGTTAATGATGAATATAAATTAATCTGTCATCATAGTGCCGACGCTAAGGACGCTGACTATATGGTGTACTGTAAGTATACTGAAGCATACAAAACAAAAACGAAAAGCAAGTCGTGCTGCCCGAATATCATAAAGTACCAGAAGAAAACAAAGGCAAACGGCAGAGGCAGCAAAGCCTTCACAGTGAACATCTCCCCCTGTTCAGGCAGGAGATATACGAGGGAGACAATGCCGGATGATCCGGCGTACCCCACAGGCAAGCCGGTCCTGCATCCATGCGGAGCCGTCTTCAAACCAGCCGCAGGCATATTGCTTAAAAGTGCGGTTCAGGCCATTGTACAATAAACCGCATTTCAGCAGATTATCACAGTACGCACGTGCCGCTGATTTGGCAGTACAGCCTGTTGTTTTTCCGGCTGTAAGTGTTCCATCCGGCCTGTATGTCTTGTAATACCATACAACGCCGCATTTGAATTGTCTTTTGTAAAGAAAATACGTTCCATGCATACCCATTTTTCTGGCGGTTTTGTATACGAATTGTATATTTTTGCATGATTTCTGATTAAGAAGAAAAGCTATTTTCCTGTACCACAAAGAAACAGCAAGATAAATATTCCGGTCCCTACGGGAGTTGAACCCATCTTTAAAGATTGAGAATCTTTCGTCCTACCGATAGACGAAGGGACCTGATTCATATAAGAAGAAAACAGATATTTTCTCTTTATATGAATTAACGAGCCTTTCGTTAAAGCTCGTAACACTGTATACAAAAAAGCTGATCCGTATAGCCGGGTCAGCCTGCAGCGGAATTATCTTCCGTAGTTCCCCAAGGAGGATTCGAACCCCCACAATCAGAACCAGAATCTGAGGTGCTACCATTACACAATCGGGGAATGCAATGTTTCATAAATATACAGATTTCATATAAATTTGTCAATACAGATGCTTGTTTTACGGTGCTTCTACTGTTAAAATCACTAGTATGATTCTTTCACTTTCATTGGCAGGTGGTGCCTGCTGGATATTTGCCTTCTATGAAATAATACTACTTGGTATACGCGACAAAACGTATGGCATTCCCCTTTTTGCGCTTGGATTAAACGTTACGTGGGAAATTATATACTCTGTTGAAGGTATTTTTTTTATTCAGGTACAGACGATTATCTGCATCGCATGGTTCATTCTCAATACAGTGAATGTCTATTTATATTTCAAGTACGGACGGGAACGCTTTCCTCAACGTCTGCAAAAAAAATTTATACCGCTCAGTATAGCCGTTTTTCTGTTTTGCCTCGGAATCCAGGCTGCGTTTTATTTTCAGTTTGATATACGGCCGGCATCGCAGTATTCGGGATTTCTGCAGAATGTTCTCACATCTTTTTTATTTATATACATGTTCTATAGCCGCAGCGATATGCGGGGGCAATCACTTTCAATCGCTGTATCAAAATTACTCGGTTCACTTGCATATGTAATACAGCAAGGCTACCTGGAAATGATAAACCCATATATAATTATCTGCGGTGCATTAAGTGTTTCTGCAGATATTTATTATATTATACTGGTAGCAGCTGCCCGCCAAAAACAGCGGAAGATGCAGGGGTCTTAAAAAATTGATATTGATGAAGTTTTATGCCATATATAAAAAATTTTTCTGCATGATTTTAACTCATACGGAAAAACATACAATATTATATTTTCCATTAAAAAAATCTATTTTTGTGCATTACTGCGTTCCAACACAATTTCTTCGCCGGGCTGCATAATGAGTCTGTTTTTTGCATTAAACTTCGCGGCGACTTCGTTGTCAAACAATTCGCCGGGTTTTGTATGTACAGGAATTGCATGAGCAGCTCCGATAATGTCCGCACACCTGGCAGCCTCTTCTGCATCCATATTAAAAATCCCGTCGCACGGAAGCAGTGCATAATCTATTTTCATAGTACTGAGGACGTCTTTCATATAGTCGGTATATGATGTATCGCCGGAAGCATAGATTTTTATGCCGTCTTCAAGCCAGATGACAAATCCCACACATTCTGCACGGTTATGATTCGCATTATAAGCAGGAACCGCCTGTATTTTTATTTTTTCTATAGAAAGAGTCTTATATTTCCCATTAATAAGCACGTTCCTCGCGCGGATAATCCAGGAGTCTTTTTTTGTGACCAGATTCACCGCTGTATGGTCGTAGTGTTCATGCGTTACAAGAATAAGATCTGCAGGTACATTATATCCTTTGCCTGCATAAGGATCGACGTATATTACAAAATTTCCGGATGTTCTGATACGGTAGCTTCCATGTCCCTGATAAAGCAATTCTGACATTATTTTTCCCTCTGCATACATCGACATACACAGTAAAAAAGCTGTTACCACTATAGATAATTTTTTCATATAGTATAATACCACAACCATCAAAAAAATGTACATATTTTCAGGCCAAAGCTCATGTAAAACGAAATAATTATCTGTTCTTCAATTGACCTGCAGGTATATATATTCATGCCTGTTTCTCTTGAAAATTCGTCTTTTTTCCAATAACATGACTTCTATGCAGGGAACAGTGCTTGACGGGACAAATAATTTTTTCACAATCGAATGCAGCGACGGTATTATCCGTTTCTGTTCTATAAAAGGGAAAGTTCTAAAAAGTGATACAGAATATTACAACCCGCTTGCACCGGGGGACTGTGTGGAGATTGAGGCAGACAAGCTTGATTCCTGTAAGGGACAGGTACTTTCACTTATTCCCCGCCGCAACGCATTTGTCCGCTGGAATGTAAAAGGGAGGTGCCCGCAGCTGCTTGCCTCAAATCTTGATTATCTTATTCTTATAACAACACCTGAAGAACCTCCGTTCCGCCCCCGGTTCATCGACAGGGAACTGGCACAGGCAGAATGTGAAAACCTCACACCTGTGATCGTATGCAACAAATACGATCTTTCAAAAGGTGATGAAGATTTTCTTTCACGTATGAAAATCTGGGAAGACCTCGGTTATAAAACATTATATGTCTCGGCAAAAACAGGCAAAGGTATGAAAGAATTAGCAGCTCTTCTTGCAGGCCATCTGAGTGCATTTATAGGCCAGTCAGGTGTTGGTAAATCAAGTCTGATAAATGCACTTGCTTCAAACACTGCACTGCGGACAGGCAGTCTCTGCCGGAAGTACGACAGAGGATCACATACGACGACGAAAGGAACGCTTAACCGGCTTTTACTTGACAGCGCTCTTACGGAAGGAACAGATACAGCCGCTTCAATTATTGATACTCCCGGCATCCGCAGATTTGTCCTCCACAACGTTGCAGCAGAAGATCTTGCACTGTACTTCCGGGAATTCCGCCCGATTATTGGTTCCTGCACATTCGGCATGAGCTGCACTCATACGAATGAACCAGGCTGCAGGATTCTTGAAGCTGTAAATGCAGGGATTATCACAGAAGAACGATACGACAGCTGGATGCGTATCAGAAACGAAATAAAAACAGGAAGCTGGGAAGATTAATAATTCTCTATATGAAAAATGGATATAACAACTTTAACTGAACTGGATTATTACCGCATACGCGACACTATTGCAGGTTACTGTGTAAGTGCAGAGGGAAAAGCAGCACTGCTTTCACGGGAACCTTTTGCCGACACGGTACAGATTGAATCATTCAAGGATTTAAGCCGGGAATGGCAGCTGTACAACACGTCTACTCGTTCTTCAGCACTTTCTATGTGGCCTGCTGTACTGCCTCTTTTCCGGATTATGAAAGTCGAAGGAGCAACGCTTTCGCTTGAACAGGTTAATGCTCTCGGTCTTTTCTGTACGGCTGTAAAAAAGGTTACGTCCGCCATTATTAACGCCGGGACAGAACTTTCTCTGACACATCTTGCCGATACAGTGCATACAATTCCCGACGTCAGCACAATATCTGCAGAAATTTTCCGTGTCATCACTCCTGACGGAGAGATAAAAGATCTTCCGGAACTCCGGGAAATACGAAAACGTATTGCTGATCTTAACAGGAAAATTCTGAACCTTATGCATGCCTATACGTCAGATCAGAAACTTTCGTCAGTTCTTGAGTCGACAGTACCCGTTTACAGAGCGGGACATCAACTGCTTGCCGTTTACGCATCACAGCGTAACCGTATCCCCGGAATTATTCATGAAGTATCGCAGTCAGGGCAGACAGTATATATAGAACCGGAAGACGCTGTAAAAGCAAGCAACGATCTTGTACAGGAAGAATTCAACCTGCAGCTTGCTGTACGAACCATACTGCGCACACTGACCGCAGCACTTGCTCCTTTTGCAGATACCTTCGATGCGGCACTTCCTGTTATGATAACACTTGATACGACCTGTGCTGTCTCGCGATGGGGTATTGAACACAACTGTATATATGCACTTCCGTGCAGTAAAGACCAGCCTCTCAGTATCATACAGGCACGTCACCCGCTGCTCGGAGAGAAAGCAGTTCCCATAGACGTCAGGTTCATGCAGGCAAAAAGAGTACTCATAATTACCGGGCCGAACACCGGAGGTAAGACTGTCACTCTCAAAACGATAGCACTGTTTTGTATGCTTAATCAAAGCGGTTTTCCCGTTCCAGCAAAAGAAGGAACGCGTCTTCCTGTATTTACCGGTGTATTTGCGGATATTGGAGACGGACAGTCGCTTGATCAGTCTCTATCAACTTTCAGCGCCCATATGAAGAATATTGCCCGTGCACTGAACGAAAGCACGGCAACAAGCCTTGTTCTGCTCGACGAACTCGGGAGTGGAACAGATCCGCAGGAAGGTGCAGCAATAGGTATGGCGGTACTCGACACACTCATCGAGCGGGGGGCCTTCGTACTCGTAACGACACATCAGGGCGTACTGAAAAATTACGGATGGACGCACCCGGCGTGCATCAACGCATCAGTTGAATTCAACAGTGAAACATTGTCCCCAACGTACCGCCTGCTTATGGGAGTACCTGGAGAAAGCCGGGCTCTGGATATAGCCGCAAAGAGCGGACTAAACAATGATGTCGTCGCAAAAGCACGTTCATACATTGTAAACGAACAGGCCGACATTTCCGCGCTTATTACGGGACTTACGGCAAAACACGAAGAACTCGATAATCTGCTGAGCCAGTACAGACAGAAAGAATATGAACTTACTGAACAGCAGCGGAAAGCGGATCTTAAAGACTTATCGCTAAGGCAGAAAGAACATGAACTAAAAAATGCAGCACATACAGAAACAGCACAGTTCCTTGCCGACAGCAGAAAACAGCTTGAAAATCTCGTACGCACATTGCGTGAAGGAGAAATCACAAGAGAAAAGACACTGGCGGTAAAACAGTATATTTCCGGTCTTACAAAAGCCGTCGGCACCCAGGAAGCACAGCTTGAAGCTGAAAGTGCTGCACTTGCTGATGACATAAATGCATTCGGTAAAATACAGAATATACCGCCGCATCCGCACAGTAACAAGGGCACGAAACGGCGCATGAAGAATGCAGAGGCTCTGAAACTTGCTCATAACGCAGATAATGAACTATCCGTACAAGCAGGACTTCTATCAGATAAAAACATACCGCATCTGTCTGACAGCGGAATAAATGAACCACTCTCATTCAAATCAGGAGCCTCAGTTTTGATAGGTAAAGAGCGGAGAAGCGGACTCATACTGTCTCCCGACGGCAAAGGAAAATGGCTCGTTCAGACAGGCAGCATTAAAATGACGGTAAAGCAGAAGGACCTTGAACTTGTTGCCCCCAGCAGACATGTAAACACGCCGCTTGTAACTGTAGACACGGCCGGTACAGACGAATCGGAAGAACGCCCCGTGTTTGAACTTCGTCTTCTGGGGATGCACGAGGACGAAGCTTTAAAAGCGCTGGAACATCAGCTTGACCTGTGCGCTATCCATAATTTCAGGAATTTCAGCATTATCCATGGAAAAGGAAACGGCATTCTGCAGGTTGCGGTTCAGCACTATCTGTCGCATTATGCCGGAGTTAAAGAATTTCACTTTGCCCCGCCGGAAGACGGAGGAACAGGTAAGACATACGTAACACTGAGGTAACAATGATATCCGTACCCCTCATTGTATTCCAAGAAGAATGCAGGACTCAGTTTTCTTCCTGTCCGCCTGCATTGTCGAAACCGTCCGATCCGTCCCGGTTACATCTCCAGCCGCTTTGTTTTTCCTGCAGCATATCGGCATCTTCCGGTCCCTGCCAGTTTTTCCGTCTTGGCAGAATTGTTTTCCCTGATTTGAACGGATGCTCCTCACTGTCAGGTACTTCATCATCAAACATATGTACCTCCGTATCAAAACCTGATTGTTTTTACTATAAAACGAACTCGAACTATCGTCAATATTTTATACAATAGTGCTTGACACCTTCCATTTTTTTATACACAATACTGCATAAATATACAATCAGGTTAACTATGAAAGAACGACTCACAAGACTTAAAACAATACGTAAACTCATAAAAAATTACCGCATCGAAAGTCAGGAAACACTTCTTGCGTATCTGCAGAAAGAAGGATACGAAGTAACACAGGCAACTCTTTCACGCGATCTTAAGCTGCTTAAAGTCGGTAAAGTTTCTGACGGCAACAGCGGTTATATCTATACGCTGCCGGGAGAAGATGAACGTGCCGAATCGGAACAAATCTACGTACAGGACTTTCTGCGCGGTTATGTGAGTATAGATTACTCCGGTAATATCATCGTTATAAAGACGTTCCCGGGTCATGCAAATACGGTATGTAATGCTCTTGATAACATGAATATGGATGAAATTTTAGGAACAGTCGCCGGCGACAACTGTCTTTTTGCCTGCATAAGGGAAGGCATAACCGGTGAAAAATTCATGGAAGAACTTAAACGCCGTATTCCTGAACTGGAAGACTAAAAGATGACGGGCACAGCGCTCATTTTCATTCTGGTTTTACTTTTTTCAGCAGTCACAGGTCTTTCTATAATCATTAACATCAGAGATACCAGGTGGCACGCTGATATACAGACATACGACGGACGGACAAAACTGCTGAAACTTGGTTATGAACGGCTTGAAATGGCCAGGCTGCGTCCAAAAACATACCGCCGCGGGTATCACGCTGACTCGGATTATAGTATCATTCCGCTTGATGCACCGATGAGGACGGAACGGAGTAAAACGAACAGAGTCTGGAAATCAATTACAAAATTAACATCATTCGATTCACCGTTTGGTTTTCAGAGTGAAGACAGGTTTGACGAATTACGCGTATACGGATACAAAAACGGACAGAAGCATCTTGTATATACGTATGCATACTATCCGGAAAATTACAACGATATAAAAAATAAAATTACTGCATACAACAAAAAGGGTATACAATAAACTAATACTGATTAGTATACGAAGTATTATGTTTTGAAATATTCCGGAGAAATTCGAATGGACCAGAAAACATGGAAACGGACAAGAATAAATTATATGGGGCTGCTAGGTATCGTAAGCCTCGTTTCATATACTGTAGCGGTTCTTTTTTCGCCGCTCGACTATCCCGGATATGACTGGATGAGTCAGGCAGTAAGTAATTTGAACTCATCAAACCCGCCTTCTCTGCAAATGTGGCAGAGACTTTCTGCTCTGTACGGTGTCTGTGGTCTTGTAAGCATCATGATGGTGTGTGTATATATCCGCGGTAAACTTACAAAAACTATCCGTCACGGTATCTACACATTTGCATGGATGAACTGGATAAGTTCCGTCGGCTACACCCTGTTTCCTCTTTCTGAAAGCGGATATGCTGGTACATTCAACGACATCATGCATGTATACGTGGTGACAGCTCTTGTTGTTATTCTCTCTATCGTATCGCTTTTGTCTATTATGGCAGGCGGCTACAGGAATAAAAAATATCTTTCACTTGCAGTATGGGCATCTGTCGTGCTTGCATTCATGTTTGCAGGGTCAGTCGGAGCAGGTGCCGTTCCACGGGCATATTTCGGCATCGTTGAACGATGCAGCGTATTCTCTGCTGTTGCTTTCAATGCCGTACTCGGTATGTATCTTTACTTCGGTTTCTGGCACGAAACCGACAGGAAGGGATAATCATCTTCCGCAGCAGTATTCACCGCTCATAGTTTTCAATCTGTTCCGTCATAAGCGGAATAAGCTGCTTCTTACGGGACACGACATCCTTCAAATAATATACGTTGTCTTCAAGCCTGGGAAATGTAACAAACGGTCCGAATTTCTGATCGCACGTAAACAGCAGGATACTCGACAACTGAGTAATGTCGGTAACAAGCAGCGCGGCAAAAACAGCTTTATGTGCACGCCGCTCGATCTCAAGTTCCTCAAGGAATTCTTTTTTGCGGTCAAGAATCTCCTTCGTACTGCCGACTTCAATCTGACTTACCGTATAGTTTTCCCTGCCCTGTGTATATTCCTTCATGTCCTGATGAATAAGCTCACCTGCGCTTCTCCCTTCAACATGACTTCCTGCAGTAATAATATCTTTTCCGAGCTGCTTTATATTAAGATTTGTTATGTCCGATAAATATTGTGCAGTCTCACGGTCCACGTCGGTCGTTGTCGTTGACTGAAGTATAAGTGTATCCGACAAAATGCCGCATAAGAGCAGGCTTGCTATATCAATCGGAATCGGAATACGGTCTTCCCTGTATAAATTGGCAATAAGCGTCGATGTTGAACCGACTGGTTTATTGATGAACGTAATCGGATACGTTGTAGAAAGCGTTCCAAGCCGGTGATGATCAATTACTTCCTGAATACGGTAATGCTCAACACCTTCAACAGCCTGCTGAATCTCGTTGTGATCGACAAGAATAAGCTCAATATTCGGTTCGTGAAGCAGATCATGCTCCGAAAGAATGCCTACGATTTTTTTGTCTGCATCAACTACAGGAAGACACCTGCAGGGAGACTCCTGAAGCAGTGTCCGTGCATGCGCCACAGAGTCTTCAGGATGTACTGGAGCAATGTCGATATCGGCCATAACCGAAACGGGAGTCGAATATGCTATGAGCATTGCCGTCGAAGACGTTGCATATGGACTGATAATGACCGAAACGCCTCGTGCTTCCGCCTCGTCACGAAGCTCTTTTCTGAGCGGATGGCCTGACGTAATAATAAGCAGTCTGACGCCGCCTTTGATGCTGGCTTCCTGAATTTCTTCACGGTCGCTTGCAATAACTATGACATTTTCACTTTGATGTTCCGCAAGCATCTGGTTAAACATACCCAGACTTGCAGCACCGACCAGAACACTTGCTTTGAATACATCGTTTTCATTTTTTACAACAAGCGGCTGTGCGTTCATGGTATGAATAATAAGCGTGATACTTGTCGGAAACGCGGTTTTATGTTCCGGATTCATTATAGTCAGCACATTCTGTGCAAAAACACTGTAATGAAGCAGCGACATATACCTGCCGTCCTTATCCACGACGGGAAGAACACGGCTTTTTGATTCATCCATTCTGCCTATCGCATCCCAGACAGAAACATCTTCCTGTACCGTACTGCATAAGCCTGTCATATAATAGGCTACTTTCGGGACAAGGTCTGAAATATATTTCGGATACTGAACTTTAAATCTGTTGAACACATACTCTGTCTGTGGAGCAAAATGACCGGCCCGCGCTGCAACATAATTCTTATACCCAAGCAGCTGCTTAAGACGGGCATAGGCGACGGCGGCTACTCCTGAATCTGTATCAGGATTTCTGTGGCCAATAACATAAACAGTTTTATCTTCCATACATTGTATATTCTTACAAATGAATATGTTTGTCAAATACTGTATAGATAACAGATAAAATATGCAGCAGCATATTC
>JBAYAJ010000072.1:0-11875 GCA_041669845.1 Treponema sp. | reverse complement strand
CGTATGTTCTGCAATCATCCGCACTGTTGCGGGGATTGTCGTTTCTTCACCGTACATAACATTCGCACAGCTGTCGCCGACGAGTACGCAGTCGACTGCGGATTTGTTTACCAGACATGCAGATGTGTAGTCGTAGCATGTGACCATTGTAATTTTCTGTTTGTTTTTTTTCCGTTCGGAAAAATCAGAAGGGGAGAGTTTCATAGTACCTGTCCTTCAGGATCAAGTCTTGTTTTTCCGGCGCAGGCCGGACGTCAGTTTTTATTAAAAACACATATCACTGCCCTGACAGGGTCACTGTATGTAAACTTACTATATATAAACAGGAAAAAAGATGCAAGCAGGCGGTAGCTTTATACGAATGACTGTTTTACTTTATTTATTTGACAAATAAAACAAGGTGACTTATTATTGCTATAAACACGTGTAGATAAGTCGAGTAAATGATATTAATTATTCATTAAGTGATCATGGAGGAAAGCATATGATAAAAAAAGCGTGGAAAGTATTTTCCTGTAATTTAGATAAATTTTTTGCTTTTACGGCATTTTTTATGTTTACAGGTATTGCATTTTCAAAGCCGAATACAGCTGAAGATGCGGTAAAACAGAAGATTTTTGTAGCGCCGGTTGAGAATCTTTCTCAGGAGTTTATCCGCGGAGCGGATGTGAGCATGCTTGGCGAGATAGAAAAAAACGGTGGAAGATTTTATAACTCGCAGGGAAAAGAAGACGACTTGTTTACTATCCTTAAAGAAAACGGTGTAAATTGGATACGCCTCCGTCTGTGGAATAACCCTGTAAACGATCATGATGTATATGCGGACGGCAAAATTCTAAGTAAAAAAGGTGAACCGTCCGGAGGGGGAAACAATGATCTGAAACTTGATATAAAACTCGCACAACGGGCTGAGCAGGCCGGAATGAAGATACTGCTTGATTTCCATTATAGTGATACATGGGCCGATCCATCAAAGCAGAAAACTCCTGCTGCATGGCGTGATCTTGATGCAGAACAGCTCAACAAGGCGGTTCAGGAATTTACAGAGGAATGTATAGAAAAAATGGATAAAGCGGGAGTTCGTCCGGATATGGTTCAGATTGGCAACGAACTGAACGGGGGCATGATGTGGCCGCTTGGGAAAACCTGGAAAGGTAAAACCGACACGGATATAGGCGGTATGGACGGATTTATTGCACTGCTTAAGAGTGCTTCCAACGGAGTCCGGAATGCTCAGGGAAAAGGAGACAAAATCAAAATAGTAATTCATCTTGCGAACGGGGGTGACAATAATCTGTATACGCAGATATTTGATCCGATTGTTGCTGCCGGAGTTGATTTTGATGTAATCGGTATGTCTTTTTATCCGTACTGGCACGGTTCCTTTTCAGAGCTTAAGAAAAATATGCAGATCTGCAGCGAAAAATACAAAAAAGAAATGATCGTTGCCGAAACCGCATATGCGTTTACGGAGGATGACGGTGACGATACGGGAAATGCCTTTAGTGTATATAGTGATGATAAAAATGGATATATTCCTTCGGTTCAGGGACAGGCAACAGAAGTCCGCGACATAATCGATACGGTAAGTCATGTAAAAGGCGGTATCGGTGTTTTTTACTGGGAACCTGACTGGATTCCGGTTAAAGGTGCCGGCTGGAGAACAGGAGAGGGGAATAACTGGGAAAATCAGGCTATGTTTGATTATACAGGACATGCGCTGCCGTCTCTTGCTGTTTTTAATCTTATCTACGGGAAAGGTTCTATGACAAACCGGGCAGGTGGAAGTGCAGGTAATGCATCGGCTTTTGCGCCGTATTCAGCTGATAAGGTCCAGGTAAAAACACAACCCGGAAAGATACCTGATCTTCCGGCAAAGATAAAGATTGTCTATGAAAATGATGCGGAACACCCTGGTGAGATTGTATGGGACGAACACAATTGGGCCTCAGAAAAAAAAGAAGGTATTATTCAGATTCTGGGGACGGTAAAAGGCAGTACTTTCAGAGTAGCGGCAGACGTAACAATCAGCAGTCAGGTAAATCTTGTTACCGATCCTTCATGGGAGAGCGGAAAGCTTGGCGGGTGGGTGCTTAACGGGCCTGCAGGCGCGTGCTTTGTAGAAAACAACAAATCGAATGCTCATACGGGAAAATGGACATACAAGTACTGGCTTGACAGCGGATTCAAGTCTGTTTTATCACGTACTTTTAAAGGAATACCGAACGGTTCATATACGTATTCCGTATGGGCCATGGGTGGTGGCGGGGAAAAAGCAGTAAAAATTTTTGCAGCAGATTTCGACGGAACTAATAAACAGCTTTCAGCAGATGTCAAGAATACAGGGTGGAAAAACTGGAAACAATATACTGTAAATAATATTGTGGTAACGAACGGACAGGTAACAATCGGAATCTGTCTTGATACGAATGCCGGTAACTGGGGCAACTTTGATGATGTTGAATTGTACCAGGAAAAACAGTAACGGTCTGATTCTGGTTTAATTATATAAAAAAAGGTAGTATATATAAAATATGAATTCCGGGAAAGGTAATTGCTTTTATGGCCAGTACAGAAGAAGGTATAAATAAGCCGGTAACTCAGAATGATGTTGCCCGTGAAGCAGGAGTTACCCGCAGCATGGTCTCCTATGTTGTAAATGATACAGAGGGAAAGTCTGTCGCACAGGAAACAAGACAGCGCATCCTTGATGCAATCGCGAGACTTGGGTATAAACCGAATAAATATGCACAGGCACTTCAGCTGGGAAATGCAGCTTTTGCCGCCAGACAGCTTGGTGTTATTCTAAGCAGCGCAGATGTTTTCTTGCGTCCATACTATGCCGAGATAATTGCAGGAATACATACTGCCGCATATGAAAACAATTATCATGTTCGGTTTATACGTTTTTTTAATGAGTTAAAAAATCCCGTGCTCTTCAATGAATTGATAAATACAGAAGAAATCAGCGGACTCATACTAGTCGCAGTAGATCAGTGCGTAAAAACCGATAACGACAGAATATTGATAGATGAAATACGTCAGCGTATAAAATCGATTGTGTGTGTAGAATGGCAGTATGCAGGGCTTTCATCAGTCGGTTTCAGCAGACAGGATGCTGCTTACAGGGCTGCCGGATATCTTTTAAAAAAAGGATATACTGATATTGCATATATCGGTGAACTGGATGAACGGGTGAATGGGTTCCGGCAGGTACTTTTCGATAACGGCTATACCGATTCATCTTCATTTATAGTGGAGGGTGCAATAGATATGAGCGGCGGTCTTTCAGCAATGAGTAAAATTGCAGAAAAACTGCCGCGGGCCGTATGTGCCGGTTCTGACGAAGTTGCAATAGGAGTACTCCGTTATCTGAATAAACAGCATATTGGAGTACCGGACACTGTTGCGGTCGTAAGTATAGACAATATAGAAATGTCTGAATATACCAATCCGCCGCTTACAACTATCAATGTCCAGAAAAAAGCAATGGGCGGACACGCTGTTGAAATGATAGTAAACGGAACAGCTGGACAGAATGAAGACGCTTTATGTATTCTCCTGCCATTGAGTCTTGTTGAGCGTGATTCTGCCTGAATGCAGCCTGTAACTCGATTCGTATATGTACGGATCAAGTTACAGAATCCGGATATTATTCCTTTACAGCTGCTGCACCCATACTCATCATCATAGCTTTCTGCGTGAATATGAAGAATATAACGAATGGAATCGCAATAAGCAGTGAACCGGCACTGAATAAGGTGAAATCATTTTTCTTGTCAGTTACAAAGCTGAACAGTCCGAGTGCAAGAGTTTGTTTATCTGCGGAACGGAGAATCATTTTTGGGAAAATGAAGTCCATCCATGGTCCTGTAAAACTTGTTATACCCAGAAATATCATGATTGGACGGGCAACAGGCATGATAATCTGCCGGAATATGCGGAAGTGGCTTGCCCCGTCAATACGTGCAGCTTCGTCAAGACTTCTTGGAATAGTATCAAGATAGCTTTTTACCATCCAGCAGTTGTATGGGATGTTGCCTGCGATATAAACAAGTTCCAGTCCCCACAGTGTATCAAATCCACCCACCCGGAGAAGAATAACATAAATTGCTATCATTCCGACAAACGACGGGAATATTTGAAGAATGAGCAGCGACATAAGCAGATGCTTTTTTAAAGGAAAAGTAAAACGCGAAAAAACATATGCAGACAGAGCTGTAACAAACATTGTAACAATCGTAGTTACTGTTGCAATCTGAAGAGTATTGAAGAACCAGATTTTATAATCGGTTTTAAAGAAAATATATTTAAAATGATCTGTTGTAAAACCTTTTGCAAACGGTTGTATGTCAATATCGGCAATACTGTTTCCCGGAGAAAAAGAAGCAGAAACAAGATAGACAAGCGGATAAATTACAAAAAGAGAAAGAATAATGAAAAAAAATATGAGTACGGTTTTTGTAACAGAACGTTCTGTTTTGTAATTTGTCATACGGTTCCCTCCTTGTATGATTTTGTACTGCGGAACGAAATAATTGCAAATGGAGCAATTGCAATAAAGATAAGCACTGCTATAACGGATGCATAATTATATTTGAGCAGGGTGATCGTCAATTTGTAAATCCATGTTACAAGAATATCCGTAGCTCCTGCTCCTGTCGTTGTACTGTCGACTGTAGTTGGAGCTCCTCCCGTAAGGAAGAATATAATACCGAAATTGTTTAAGTTGTGTGTAAACGACATTATTATCTGTGGCATAGTCTGATACATAACAAGAGGGATAGTGATGGAGTGAAGTATCTGCCGGGGATTTGCACCGTCAATTTTTGCAGCTTCAAACAGATCGTTCGAGACAGCTGTCATTGTTCCCATCGAGAGAAGCATGAAATATCCGAAACCAGCCCATAAATTTATGACTATACACGTTATCTGTGCAAGCAGTGGTGAACCGAGCCATGGAATCGGCTTGTTGATAATGCCGAAAGCCATAAGTGTTCTGTTTACAGTACCGAATGTACCGTTAAGAAGGTTCTGCCAGACAAGCATTGTGATTACCACCGGAACAGCATAAGGCAGAATATAGATGATACGGAACAAAGGTGCAATTTTTATTTTACTTTCCTGCAGCATGACTGCAATAAGAAGACCTCCGAAATAACAGGTAAATGTAGACAGAAATGCCCATATGACAGTCCATAATGCAATACGGCCCAAACCATGGGACCAGTTACTTTTTCCACCAAGCAGTTCCCTGAAGTTCTGCATACCGACCCAGTCAACTGTTCTGGCCGGAGGCATGTGGTCTGGAGCTGAATAATTAGTAAATGCAACAGCTATCGAGAATACCAGAGGAACTACCACAAATATGAGAAGAAGCACTATAATCGGAGCAAGCCCGGCAACTGGGAATCCTGTACCGCTTATCGATTCGAGTGAAGTTTTCTGTGACGGAAAATGTTTTAGAATGCAGTATTTTTCATAGGACTTTTCAGCACTTTGAACAGACAAGATATACACAACTACAAAAAGTGCAACAATAGACAATACCAGAATACCATCAATAAGCATAAAAATTGAATTGTTACGCATTTTAACAGGAAGATCCGGTTGTGGCGATCCAAGTGTAATCAGATTTATGACTTTATGTACGACAGCAGGACAGCTGCAGATAAAAATAATTTCAATAGCTGCAAAAATAATACCCTTGAGGTACTCTTTTAAATACAGGATATGGGCCAGCCCCATAAAGAGTGAAGACACAAGTCTGATTTTCTTCTTCGCACTCCCGTCTGCAGGCAGTATTTGTGCCATAAATCCTCCTTACTTTGTACTTACAGATGAAAATTTTAAAAAAGGGCTGTCTTTAAGACAGCCCTCGAATCAATCAGTGATTATTTTCCAAGAATAGCTGCATTGCAGGCGTCAAGCTGTGCTTTAACATCCTGGCCTTCCCAGATATTTTTACTGGCACTGTTCATAGCATCCCAGTAAGCTCCCATCTGCGGAATTGACGGCATAGGGAATGCATAATTAAGCTGTTTGAGGAATCCCGGAATATACGGACTGTCTACTTTTGTATTAATGGAAGGCATGGCTCCTGTAATCTTGAACCGGAGCTGCTGCATTTCCGGTGTCATGAGGAATGCAGCAAAATCGGCGGCCTGTTCAGGATTATCTGAATAAGCAGAGACGAACATAGCGCGGGTACCGCTGAATGATGCACACGGGGTTTTATCACCCGGAAGTGCCGGAAGGGGTGCAACACCGAAATTGATACCTGCATCCTTGAAATTCTTAATATTCCACGGTCCGGTAATATGCATTGCAGCCTTTCCGCCTGCAAATGCAGCATCAGCTACAGATGTTGTAAGATCTGCGGCAGGGACGTCAAGTGCACTGCGGAGGCTCTGGAAAAATTTCATGCCTTCAACAGAAGCAGGCGAATTGATATTTGTTGAAGAGGTATCAGTACCGGATGGTCCAAAAAGACGGTTGCCTTTTTTAGTGGTAAATACGATTGTGTAGTATGCATTACCAACATCCATAACAAAACCATATTTTCCTTTGTTTGCTGCGTTAAATTTTTTTGCAAATGCAGCAAGAGCATCCCATGTTTTCGGAACTTCATTTTCTTTTATAAGAGCTTTGTTATAGAAAAGAGCATAAGTTTCTGCAGAAACCGGATATCCGTACATTGTACCGTTATACGTAAGAGCCTGCGAACACGCACTCAATGCGTTCTTTTTTATCTGGTCGGGATTTACCGTCGGAAGAACATGTCCTCCGGAAACGAGCTCACCAAGTTTATCGTGGGGAGCTGCAAATACATCAGGTCCTACTCCTGCAGGTCCGTCCAGTGCAATCTGGCCGGATGCGTCGCCAAGTTCGACATGCACATATTTGACTATTACGTCCGGATGCTTCTTTGTATAAGCATCTCCAGCCTCTTTAATAAACTCGTCCGGCCCCTTATCCGATTCCCATACAGTAAGCGTCATAGCTTTTTTGTTCTTTGTTTTTCCGAATGCAAAATTACAAAGAACAAGTGATACTGCAACAACGCTACCCAGCGTTACCAATATTCTTTTCATATAATCCTCCTTTTCCCTCATCGGGATGAATCCCTGTATATTATTGAATACTCCGCAACATTCCGTCTTGTCGGGCTGCGGCCTTCAATTTCATCAATAAGCAGATTCCCTGCCCTCTTACACAGATCAAGACTGTCGACATGGATTGCTGTTACCGGAATTTTTCCCGATGAAAGTACAGCGCTGTCGTAGAATGACACAACCTGAACATCATCCGGAATACCTATATGTGCGTCATTCAGACAGTCGATTACACCTGTGCATATCGTGTCGTCCATACAGACAATACAATCTGCATGAAAATCAAGTGCGGATTGTACTGCTGCAGAAATATTTTTAAGAGCATTCCAGAAAACGAACGACTTATCTGTGTCAAACTGCGTTTCTTCGATTGCTTTTTTGTAACCTTCATACCGCATAATATCTACCAGATGAGACTTGTTTCCTGCCAGCAGAGCTATTTTTCTGCATCCGGATTGTATTTCGTGAAGCGTTAGTTTCTCACAGCCATCCTGCTGGTTTGAATCTATTTGAAGTACATCATCGTTGTAATTTGTACCAACCAGAATAAACGGGAGTTTGCAGCTCTCCAGAAATGGAATAATTTTATCCTGTTTATTCATTTGTGTTACGACAATACCATCAATCTTACTGTTATGCACAAGACGTTCAAGATTCGATATATCATCGTCAGAAACGACAGCAAGTATAGTATCGTAGTCGTGCTGTACAGCAGCTTTTGCTATTCCGACAAGGCAGTCTGAAAAAAACGGTGCATCTCCTCCTGAATTTTCGTCAGGAATGATAACACCTATATTATATGTTCTGGAAACCGCAAGCGCTCGTGCTGTCTGATTCGGCTGATATCCATTTTTGGTAATATAGGTAAGAATTTTTTTCCGGGTGTCGGAACTAATACGTCCTTTGCCGGAAAGTGCCCGGGAAACAGTAGTTTTTGATAAACCTAATTGTACCGCTATATCTGCCATAGTAATTTTATCAGATGTGCGCAACCGGTTGTTCATGATTAAATTATATCTACCTTTTTGAATTTGTCAAATTATTTTTTCCTGCAAATTATAAAATGCGGATTTTATATTCAATTTCTGATATTACCCTTTGGAGAGAACATGCTTTACCATTTTCAAAATCAGGATAGTCTTCAAGATACAATTCGTCTGATTCCCGCAGTGCATCAATCTCCAGACGGAATGTTCCGGAGACATACTGCTTCAGCCCAATTTGAAAGGGAATGCTCTTTCCGCAGAATAAATTGTCGTCAATCATGCATCCGTTCTGAAAAAGGCGGGCAGAATTCCCGTTGTAGAAAATTGAAATAAAACAATTGCTGCCACTCCATGGAGCAACAGTCAGCTGGTACGTTTTTGTCACTTCTGTTTCATTTACAAGAACTGCAGTAACCTCTGGAGTCTGCCTGGGTTGAATTTGAATCTGCCGGAATGGTATATCGGGTTTTATCGAGAATGTCATATTACCGGATCCAGCAAGATAAACAGCTTCACCGTCCTGTGTCACCGATGATTCTGTTATTACAAGATATTCCCGGCCGTTTTGTGTAATTTTGTATGCATGTTCTGCTTCTTCTCGTGAGAGAGTAATAATTTCTGCAGTAGTCGGTTTTTTCCCGTTTTTAAAATAATAGAGTTCATCATCTTTCTTTGTGCCTGATGCGGCTGTCCGATAAAATACATAAATCGGAATTTCATTATGGAGTATGCAGAGTGGACTTGCAAAAGCTTTTTCAAGAAGAGCATCACCTGTTTCCATATTAAATGGAAGAAAATAATAGTCACCGTCATGGAGCGTAAGCGTAAATGTTACTGAACCGAGTGTGAATTTTTTTGATATGTGTTCTTCCATATGGTGATGGCGTACATAATTATTTACGAAAAGAAATCCGTTCTTTTTTCCATCTTTTTCAGTATATCTCCATGAATAACGGATACTTTTCATGTCTTCAGGGGATAGTGGATTGTCCGGAGGAATATATGAGTCCATACGGCATAAATCTTTACCGAAATCTGCAGCAAACAATGCATACAGTTTTAATTCTCCATAAACACGTGAAATTCTTCCGTATTCACCTACAGGCGCGAAAAAGTCATATGAAAGTTCCGGAAGATCATTCAGTGAGCCTGTTACCTTACTTTCCTGAAGTGTAGAAAGACGACCTTTCGGATTGATCCCGCCGTGGTACATGTAATATCCCAGCAGATTAACACCAGAAGCAAGTTTTACAAGTGTTTCAGCTCCGATATCATGAGAAACGGGGACAGGCCTGCGCTTATATGTAGGCTCAAGACCACCGCCGAGTTCTGCCGTCAGATACGGATACTGTTCAGGATTAAAAGTTATATCGGCATTATGACCAAAATCAGAACCGATTGCATGATCGTTCCGTTCATGCGTGATAACATAATTACTGCTTGGTTCTATTTCTGTCGGGCGGGGATCCCAGGGGGCATCAATATATCCTCCCATGACCGGAAGCATTCCTGCAGTTACGGCACCTCCCCAACCGGTAGCTGTATAGAACGGAACAATAAAACCTGCTTCTTTTGCAGTCCGTTGAAGCCGCTTCATATGTTTTTCACCTTCAGAACCGATAAGTCCGCCGCAGTGTCCGTATTCGTTTTCAATCTGTATGCCTATTACAGGTCCGCCGTCTTTCAGAAGCGTTCCGGAAACTTGTTCGAATATATGCCGGTACCATATTTGAACTTCATAAAAATAACGTTCATCATTAGTTCTGGGAATAAAATCTTTGTGCAGCAGCCAGTCCGGAAAACCTCCGTTACGAACTTCTCCATGGCACCACGGTCCTATACGGAGGAACAGATATAAACCGCATTCCTGGCATGTTTTTATGAATTTACGCAGGTTTCTGCGCCCCGTAAAATCCCATACGCCTTCTATTTCTTCATGGTGTATCCAGATTGTATATGTGGATACGATATTTATACCGCCGGCTTTCATTTTTAACAATTCATCTTTCCATGAACTGGACGGACAGCGGGAGTAATGTATTTCACCCATAACAGGAAACCAGGGCTCTCCATTTTTTGTAAGATATTTGGATGTATATTCAAATGAATCAGGCATACAACCTCCAGCTGATTTGAAAACCTCTGAAATCTTTCAAAGATGTCATATATTTATACTTGACTGTAAAAAAAAAATCAACATGTAAAGTGACACGTGTCATTACTATTGATTGTTACTGTGCTGCAGTTCCGTTTTTTACAATATTCCGTTACTGCCGCGTAATATACTGAATACGGTAAAGACGCCGGAAACACATATTCGTTTCCGGCGTCTTTATTTATCCGGAGGTTATATGGGATATCCAGCAGTAGATTTCCTTTACCTGAATGAAGAGGATATGATAAAAGCCGGTGTAACCGACATGAAATCATGCATTGACACAATGGAAGAGGTGTTCCGGCTCATGAAAAAGGAAAACTATGTTATGGGCGGTCCCAACCATAATTCCCACGGCGTCATGATGTCCTTTCCCGAACATCCGGTATTTCCGGAAATGCCGCATGCAGGCCCTGACAGGCGCTTTATGGCCATGCCTGCATATCTGGGCGGCAGGTTCGACATGGCAGGCGTAAAATGGTACGGATCAAACACTGCAAACAGAGCAAAAGGACTTCCCCGTTCGATTCTCATGCTTACCTTAAATGACAAGGATACGGGAGCACCTGTTGTATATATGTCTGCGAACATTCTGAGTGCGATGCGGACCGGCGCCGTACAGGGACTCGGTTTCCGGTATTTTGCGGCAGAAAATGCTGAAACTGCCGGTATCATCGGACCGGGAGTTATGAACAGAACGGCTTTTTCGGCGATGATTACGGAACGGCCCGGGATTACTACGGTAAAAATCAAAGGGCACGGGCCGGCCTCAAAATCGACGGTGGAGTTTCTCGGATGGCTCAGGCAGACATATCCGCAGGTAAAGAATATCACCGTTGTCGACAGTGAAGAAGCAGCGGTACGGGACGCCGATATTGTCGGTATTGCAGCGTCGACAGTTGCAGGCGATATGTCCGCATATCCGTATGTAAAAGAATCCTGGATAAAACAGGGAGCTGTAATCAGCTGTCCTTCTTCAGCCCGTTTCGACGACGATTTTATCGTAAACCGTGCCCGTAATGTAACGGACAATATAAAGCTGTATGAAGCGTGGGAATCAGAACTGACGTTTCCTGCCTATGATGCGATTCCCATTCCTGCAGTGCACTGTATGGATCTTATTGCGGAAAAGAAAATGGATAAATCACGGATTGACGATCTGGGCGACGTTATTGACGGCAGAATACCTGCACACCGTAGAAAAGATGAAATAACTGTTTATTCAGTCGGCGGAATGCCTGTTGAAGACGTAGCGTGGGGAACAACTGTTTACCGTAATGCACTTGAACTCGGCATCGGTACGAAACTCAAACTCTGGGACAAGCCTGCGCTTGCATAACTGTTCAAAACTCTGCTGCTGGATGCAGAACACAGCACATACGTCTCAGGTAAACGGCTGCTGCTGGGTAATGCAGTGGATGTTTCCGCCGCCGTAGACGATTTCCCGTGTTTCTACACCCACAGCTGTACGGCCGGGAAACATATTCCCTATTTGTTCAAGTGCCAGTCCGTCGTTCCTGTCACCGTACTGCGGAACTATAACACCGCCGTTCACGATGAGAAAGTTCAGGTACGACGCGATGCATGCGTCTCCCGTCTGCCTTTTTCTGCTGCAACCG
>JBAYAJ010000071.1:0-11909 GCA_041669845.1 Treponema sp. | reverse complement strand
GCTTACCACTCTAAGGGCAGGGAAGCGGATAAGATCGAAGTGGATTACACTTTAAAAAAATACGTTAAAAAACCGCCGAAAGCAAGCCCCGGTTTTTGTTTATACACTAATTTTTCGTCTATTACGGTTAAGCCCGGCAAACATACGGAAATTTTAAAAACGATATAAAAAATTTGCGTTTTTTTTCCATTTATGATAAACTGTTTTGGAAACTTAAAATTTAGGAGATTTTTATGCAATACAAAATTGAGCAAGCAGAAAAAAGTACGGTTAAAATAACGGTTACGCTTGATAAATCGGAATGGGAAACGGCTCAGGCGGACGCTTATAATAAGACGAAAGGAAAGTATACGATGCAGGGCGTTGTTTATAACGAAATGAAAGGAAACTTTTCATCGTTCAATACAGTTGCTTTCGACGAGCAGTTCAGAAGCCTTCAGAATGGAACATGCTATGTCCACGATTCCGGTGGAGATCCGCTTGTAATACCGTCCTTTACCTATGAGCAGTTTAAAGAATTTCACCACACGTATTATAGTCCTGCAAACTGTCTGCTTTTTCTGTACGGATCTGTTCCGACAGAGGAGCAGCTTGATTTTATTCAGCAGAGCGTGCTTGACCGTCTTGAAAAAATCTATCCTGTTCCGGAAATTCCGGCCCGCTTTCCTGTAGTGAACGAAGTGTTTCTGAAAATAGAGACTCCGGAACCTATAATGGAACCTGTTACAGTTGAAGCATCAGGTCCCGCATCCGGTTCAAAGAAATCAAGTGTAACACTTAACTGGCGGTACGGACATTCGTCGAATATCGACAATACAATGGAAATTATTTTTCTTATGCAGGTGCTTGCGGGAAACGACAGTTCTCCTGTTTCAAAAGCGCTTACGGACTCGCATCTTGGCGACAGGCTGATTGCAGGCGGAGGAGCGGAAACAGCGGCTGAAATGATGTACTTCGGCTTAAGCGGAGTAAAAAAGACCGACGCAGCAAAAGTAAAAACATTACTAATTTCTACGCTGACCGGTTTGTACGAGAATGGTATTCCGCAGAATGATATAAATGCGGCAGTTCTTGCTGTAGATTTTGCAAACCGCGAAGTAGTCCGCGTTCAGGGAGAACCGTTTTCGATCGTACTTATGGACCGTGCTTTGAACGGATGGAATTACGGAGAGGAACCTGCATCGACGCTTTCATATCGTACTGCATTTGAAAAAATAAAGAAGCAGCTTTCATCAGATTCCCGGTATGTGGAAAATCTTATTCAGCGGATACTGCTTGATAATACAGCACGCTCGTTTGTTGTCGTGTCACCGGAAAAATCATACTTGAAAAACCGCGATGTGCGTGAAGCGGAGATTATTAAGAAACTTTCTGAGCAGACTGATCCGGCTGAAGTAAAACGTGATACAGAAGCTCTCCATGCGTATCAGCAGCACAAGGAAACGGAAAAAGAGACGTCGTGTATTCCTCACATAAATCCGTCGGATCTTGACAGTCATGTAGAGCCAATTGATACAGAAGTAACGTCATGCAAAGGTTCTGACGGCAGTGACGTTATGCTGTTCATAAACAGAGAACCGACTGACGGTATAGTCTATCTTGATGTTTGTTTTCCGGTCGACGTGCTGCCTTCGGCCGATTATCCGTATCTTACGTCATTTTCTTCATGTGCATTTAATACAGGGTGGGGCGGAAAAAACTGGGCCCGATGTGCTGCCGAAGCAGCGCTGTGCTGTGGTGATATGACGGCACATACTGTCGCTGCCAGGGTAAGCCGGACAGAGAACGGAAGAAAGGCTGCTGAAGAAGCGGAGAAGGAAAATTATATAGGGCGGGACATGATTACATTCAGCATGAAGCTGCCGGTAGAAAAGACGGATGAGGCCCTTGAGCTTTTCAAAGATGCAATTACCGGTATGGATTTTTCCGATGAGGAACGTATAAAGACACTTCTGGGTGAAACTCTTGACGGTATGCGTTCGTCTGTCCTTCCTGCCGGTTCCCGGTATGCTTTGAGTCGTACGGCAGGCCGCATAAACCGGACGAAAGCCGTTGAAGAAATATGGACTGGTCTGAGCCAGCTGTTTACGCTTGAAAAAATCAGCAGAGAAGACACTGCTGAGCTTGGCAGACACTTTACGCGTATTATTTCCGGTTTACGCAGCGCCGGCGCCGTTATTCATCTTACGGCCGACAGCAGGTCTGTTGATTCGGTACTTCCTCGTATTTCTGAATTTTCGTTACAGACAGGACTGCACAGTCTTATTCCGCGGCCGGAGAGAAAAGATGAAGAATTTTATGCTCTGACCAGACTTCCGGGAGAAACCGGGCTGCCGGAGACGGAATCATGCGTGCTTTCTTCACAGGTCGGATTTGCATCTGAGTCATCTCCGTGCAGCTGTCTTGATTTTTCAGAGTATGCACCGCTGAATGTTTTATGTCACTGGATGCGTACGACAGTTTTATGGGAAAAATTACGGATGACAGGCGGAGCGTACGGTGCTGATGCAGGTGTGGATGTCAGAACCGGAATTTTTTCTCTGACAACATACCGTGATCCGTCCCCTGTGAAATCACTTGATGTATTTAATGACTGTATTGATGCTGCCTGTAAAATCCGTCTGACTGAAAGCGATGCAGCTCGCGCTGTTACCGGATGCTATGGTGAAGAAATGCAGCCTGTGTCGCCTGCAGCGCGCGGATACCTGGGGTTCCGCCATAAGTTGAATGCGGTAACTGAAAAAGACAGAAATCTTGAGATACAGGAGATTCTTGCTGTAAACAATCATAAAATGCATGAGGCTGCAGAGAAACTGCGGACCCTGCGGGCGTCAAGGTATACATCTGTAATCTGCGACAAATCACAAAAAAACACTGGTGTTATTGTTGATTTGCCATTATAATAATGGTTAGAAGAGGTATGCATTTATGCTAGACAAAAAGATGAAAGAATGCATTAAGATGATGAGAGATCTCGTTTCTGATGTTCAGGGAGCACCATATCCGGGAGATGATATAAAATCGGAGTTATATTCTATCTGGTACGAGCATGCCCAGCGCGCCGCTGTTGAATGTTTTGAGTATCTGGATGCAAATTATCCGACGGAACAGAAAGATCTTGACGACAGTATAAATAAAATTCTCAAATAGAAGTTTTGCATTGAAGAATCCGATTTATATGCCGAAAATATAAGAGGTGTATACAAGAGGGGATTGTTTTAATGGTTATTTCTAAAAAAAATGACAGCAGCAGAAAAATTCGGCTGAACAATGCATTAAAAAAAAGCGGTGCTGTATGGCGCCGTTTTATATTCAACGGATTTGATACAGAGACAGGCAGAGAATGCATGTTCTTTGTTGAACTCGAAATGTTGAATCCGTTTTTATCACCGGATGAACCGGTCCTCGGATTTAAAGAGCGGACAAAAATATCAGAAGAAGATTTGCAGTATGCTCTTGCCGGAACAAAGGCTGCACATGATCTTCTGTGCGAATCGTTTGTCATACCTTCTTATATTGCAGTCAGAGCAGGTACTTTTGGACAGAATGCAAAGCAGTTATGCGGTTATTATCCGGTAAAACTGACAAAAGGCGGTTTCCGTGCAGGAAAGATAGAAGCCGGTAAATGTGTTTTTACGGATAACCTCATCAGAGGAGAAATTACCTGTTCCTCTTCTGAGCTTTACCTGCATCCTGAATACTTTTGTGATTCCGGTCAGATTAATTGGGATCTTCAGTATGAAATACTGTATTCATTTCCTGCGGAATATACAAAGAAAACTGATATATGGGTTCCCTTAGGCGCCCGTACAGCTTTTGCAGGAACTGTAAAATTCGACGGACGCGAATATCGTGTTGTTTCAAAAACTTCCGGCGGATATATTGACCTCCATGCAGGGCATACACTGCCGCTTCCCTGGATCCATATATCTTCTTCTTTGCTTACGAGTCTTATAACTGGAAATACCCTGTTTAATTCATGTTTTGCTGTACATGGTTTATATGAAGACCAGCTTGCAATGGCTGTAAAACTGGAAGAAAACAGTATTACCATCAAAGCGGGCAGCCGCAGGCACAAAGTTAATCCGGTCTGGGAATGTACTCAGATGCCGGCGGACGAGGATGGAGAAAAACTGCACTGGTCGGTAAGCGCCAATACAAAAAAGTGGGTCATTGATATAGACGTTATGTGCCCGGCGAAAGAACTTTGTGTACGCAATATAGAGCTGCCTGAAGGCGGCAGAAAAATGATGAAGCAGCTTACCGGTGGAACGGGGACTGGTGAAATCAGATTGTATCATCATGTCGGAAAAAATCTTGAACTTATTGAAGATGCTCATATAGCGAATGCACTTTGCGAATTCGGGCAGCTGGAGATGCCTGAAAAATAATCATTCAAAAAAATTGATTTATTTGTAATTCCTGCGTAATTTAAAAGTATGGATTACGAACATTTTACACTTAAAACGCAGGACGCTCTCCAGCAGGCGAGTGCCCTTGCACAACAGCGGGACCACAGTGAAATCGGTCTCGAACACATACTTGATGCGATGCTCAAACAGAAGGACGGTATTATTCCACCTCTTGTCGAGCGTATCGGCGTGCAGGTGCAGCATCTGATCCAGGAAAATGAACAGCTTCTTTCAACATATCCTTCTGTAAGCGGAAACGTGCAGATGGCACTTTCCGGCGAGGCGCAGAAGGTTCTGGCAAAGGCGGAGAAGGAGATGGCCGGTTTACACGACCAGTATCTTTCGACCGAACATATTTTTCTTGCAATGTCTCAGTCCGACAGCCGTACAGGGGACATGCTCCGTAAAAACGGCATAAACCATAATGCAGTACTGGAAGCACTAAAATCGGTACGCGGCAATCAGCAGGTTAATTCGCAGGATCCCGAATCCTCAATGCGTTCTCTTGAAAAATTCTGCAGGGATCTTACTGCACTTGCCCGTCAGGACAAGATTGATCCGGTGATCGGACGGGACGAGGAAATCCGCCGCGTCATGCAGGTTTTGTGCCGCAGAACAAAGAATAATCCTGTGCTGATCGGGGAACCCGGCGTCGGTAAAACAGCGATTGTCGAAGGACTCGCGAGGCGTATCGCTTCGGGGGATGTCCCTGAAAGTCTTAAGAACAAGCGGCTTCTTGCGCTCGATCTGGGATCTATTGTTGCCGGTGCAAAATTCCGGGGTGAGTTTGAGGAACGCCTGAAGTCTGTTATTACCGAAGTGCAGAAAAGTGAAGGGCAGGTAATTCTTTTTATAGATGAACTCCATACAATTGTCGGTGCAGGCGCTGCCGAAGGCTCAATGGATGCTTCAAACCTTTTAAAACCGGCTCTTGCACGCGGTGAACTCCGGGCAATCGGAGCGACAACGCTTAACGAATACCGTAAATATATTGAAAAGGACGCGGCGCTTGAACGAAGGTTCCAGCAGGTATACTGCAAAGAGCCGTCTGTGGAAGACACTATTGCCATTCTCCGCGGATTGCGCGAGAAGTATGAAATCCACCATGGTGTACGCATAAACGATGATGCACTTGTTGCTGCAGCTGTACTGAGCAACCGGTATATCACCAACAGGTTCATGCCTGATAAGGCAATAGACCTGGTAGATGAGGCAATGAGCCGGCTTAAGATGGAAATTGAAAGTCAGCCGACGGAGCTTGATCAGGCAGAACGCAAAATAATGCAGCTTTCAATTGAGAAGCAGTCGCTTTCAAAGGAAAATGATCCGGCATCAAAGGAACGTCTTGCAAAACTGGAGAAGGAACTTTCGGAACTTACATCAAAACGCGATGCTATGCGGCTTGAATGGCAGAACGAGAAAGCGAACATCAATAAGAGCCGTGATATAAAGGAAAAACTTGAGCAGGCCCGGTTCAATGAGGAAAAATGTACCCGGGAAGGAAATCTGGAAAAAGCTGCAGAGTTAAAGTACAGTATTATTCCGTCCCTTGAGAAAGAGCTTGAAGCTGCTGTTAAAACTGATAAAGGCAGAGATGACAATGGTGAACGTGAATCGCTTCTGCGTCAGGAAGTTACCGAAGAAGATATTGCCAGGGTTGTAAGCGAATGGACGGGTATTCCTGTTGCAAAAATGCTTTCAAGCGAAAAGCAGAAATATCTGCAGCTTGAGTCCGTACTTCATAAACGGGTTATTGGCCAGAATGAGGCAGTGCAGGTCGTTTCCGATGCGATACGGCGGAACAGATCAGGACTCAGCGATCCGAATAAACCGCTTGGTTCATTTCTGTTTATAGGACCTACCGGTGTCGGTAAAACCGAACTTGCGAAAACACTTGCCGATTTTCTGTTCAACGACGAGAAGGCGCTTACGCGTATTGATATGAGCGAATATATGGAAAAATTCAGTGTATCCCGCCTTATCGGTGCACCGCCGGGATATGTCGGATATGATGAGGGAGGACAGCTGACCGAAGCTGTAAGACGTCGGCCGTACAGTGTTGTCCTGTTTGATGAGGTCGAGAAAGCTCACCCTGATGTATTCAATGTACTGCTGCAGGTGCTTGACGACGGACGTCTTACCGACGGACAGGGAAGAGTTGTAGACTTTAAGAATACAATTATCATTATGACGAGCAATCTGGGAAGCGATATTATTCTTGATGCGGATACACCGGAAAAAATAAACGATGCGAAGACGGCTGTAAGTTCACTTTTAAAGTCGACATTCAGGCCGGAGTTTCTGAACCGTATAGATGAAATTGTTATGTTCAGCAGACTTGACAGAAGCTGCATTTCCGGCATTGTCAGAAATCAGCTTGAACGGGTTTCACACAGGCTTGAGGACCGCCGTATAAAGATCGTGTTCGACGATAAGGCAGTGGATTTCCTTTCCGAAAAGGGATATGATCCTGCTTTCGGTGCACGGCCTGTAAAACGGGCGATTCAGACATACGTGGAAAATGTACTTGCAAAAGAACTTCTTGAAGGAAAGTTCCCTGATGATTCTACAATAATGGTTACAGCTCCGGCCGGTGCTGAAAGCCTGGAATTCGATGCACAATAATGCACGGTATAGACATTCTGCAGAGCTGCAGGTACAATTCCTGCAGAATATTTTCAGGCATACCGCTGACGCGGAGTTTTTACAGGAGTAATTATGAATAAAAAAATACTGGCACTAGCTGCCGCCGTCGTACTTACTTCACCGGCTGTTGTATGTGCGACAGGTCTTGGTCCACAGCTGAATCTGTCTTCAAATCTTACAGCAGGATATCCAGGCAACTTCTGGGGACTTTCCTGTTCTGCAAAATTCAATTCAATGCCGGTTTACTGGTCATTGTCTGCTGATACAGGAGATTACACTTATAAGGATTCTGATAATTCATCGGTAAAAACGAGTTTTCTGCGCACAACACTTACCGGTGATTACTGGGTCATGAATCCGACTATCAAGGGTATCTGGAAATGGTACTGGGGTTTCGGCGGTACGGTAAGTACTACCGTAAGTGCTGACTGGGATCTTTACCTGAGTGTCGGGCCTCGTGCTGTCATAGGTATGAACTGGCATTTTTTGGATGGTTTTCTGGAACTGTATACGCAGGGAGCCTTTCAGCCGGAAATAGAATTTGCATTCGGTTCTGACGGTTCGGCAAACGGAATCGTCAGAACTCCGGTTTATTTTCCGTTTAATATAGGTGTCCGTTTCTGGTTCTGACATACATTCATGAGTACGAACCGCGCGTCTTTACTGTTTTTGTCTACAGAATTTTTACCGACCAGCTGCCGTGATTGTCCGTTCCGAGCGTTTGTGCAAGATACGGCAGCACAGCTTTGAGTTTTTCATCAGTCTTCCACGGAAAATTTACAATCAGCATTCCGCTGCCGTAAAGACGGGGGGGATTGTTTTTTGCTGCTTCTGCAGACACTGTTTCCGTGTGAGAGTCTTCCGTATTAACCAGAAGCTGTACGTCAAGTATGCCGCATGGAACGGCTGAACTTTTTACTGCTGCAGTTATTTTCTGCTTCATTGTGCCGCACTCGATGCTGCGGTGAGCGAGCAGAGGGTACCACAATGTAAGAACGGCTGCAGGCCACCGTGTATGTACTGATGCGAATGCATCTGCAGTTTGTGTGTATTCTGCAGTATCTTCGTAGCTTGGGTCGGTGAATACCATTCCGCGTTTTACCGGCGGCGGTGTAAGTGCATATAATGCTTCGAATCCGTCACGGTGATGAATCTGCACTTTACATGTTTTTTGGTCTGTAACAGGCGGGAAATTCATATTCTGGCGCAGCACGTCGATTTCGGTATTATGCAGTTCGCACAATATAAGGCAGTCGGATGCACTCATCAGGCTGCGTTCTATTTCAGGTGAGCCCGGATAAAATCCTGAACGAAGGCATTTCCGTATAAAATCTGTATATTGCTTTATGCCTTCCGGCTGATATGGTGCATCAAGCAGTCTGTTTATACCGTTTCCGGCTTCTCCTGTTTTTTGTGCACGTTCGTCGTTCAGATTGTACCGGCCGGCTCCTGCATGCGTGTCTATGAGTGTGTACGGTTTATTTTTTGCATTAAAATGTTCAAGCAGTACCGTGAGTGTACTGTGCTTGAGAACGTCTGCGTGATTTCCTGCGTGAAAAATATGACGGTAGCTGAGCATATTACCTGAGTTTGTCTATTTCGTTCAGCCAGACAGATACACATGCGTCGCTCGGCATGCGCCAGTCGCCGCGCGGTGAAAGATTTACGGAACCGACTTTTGCCCCGTCAGGCATGCACGAGCGTTTGAACTGCTGGGTAAAAAACCGTTTATAGAACGTACGGAGCCAGCGCAGTTTGAATTCGTGTGTGTAGTGCAGTTCTGTGTTATCCGCAAGAAACAGAATTTTTTCCGGAGAGAAACCGAACCGCAGCAGATAGTATAAATAAAAATCGTGGAGTTCATACGGACCGACAATATCTTCTGTTTTCTGAGAAATAGCTCCTTCTTCGGGCGGCAGAAGCTCCGGGCTTACCGGTGTTGCAAGAATGTCCCTGAGTACGCGGGAAAGTTCCGCATTGTTTGTATCGTCGGCAAACCAGCCGACAAGATATCGTACAAGTGTTTTGGGAATAGAACTGTTTACACCGTACATGGACATGTGGTCTCCATTATATGTACACCAGCCGAGTGCAAGTTCCGACAGATCTCCGGTACCAATGACTATTCCGTTCGTCTTATTTGCGATGTCCATGAGTACCTGCGTACGTTCCCGTGCCTGGCAGTTTTCGTACGTAACATCGTGTACATTTTCATCCTGACCGATATCGCGGAAATGCAGGCGTACTGATTCTGCGATCTGTACTTCGGTAAGCGAGGTGCCTGTTTCTTTTGCAAGTATGCATGCATTTGTATACGTGCGGTCCGTCGTTCCGAAACACGGCATTGTGACGGCTTTTATACCGTTTTTTGGAATACCGCATATGTCGAATGCCCTGCACGTAACGAGCAGGGCAAGCGTTGAATCAAGCCCGCCTGAAAGACCGATTACGGCATTTTCTGCCCTGATATGGCGTAACCGTTTTGCAAGCCCCTGTGCCTGCATGGAAATAACCTCTTCGCAGCGCTGTGTACGCTCGTTTGTGTCGGAAGGAACGAACGGATGCGGATCGACGGTACGGTAAATCAGTCCGCTTTTACTGAACTGTTTTGCATGAGAGCAGACGTCGACATCGATTTTAAGATATGTGTCTGAATTTTTTGCATCTTCCGTACTCTGTGCATACGAAGTTGTACGGCGGCGTTCCTGCGCAAGACGTTCAAGATCAATATCGGCATAGATTGTTTTTCCTGAGAACAATTTTGATTCTGCAAGAATCGTTCCGTTTTCACAGACTATGTTGTGCGATGCAAAAACCATATCCTGAGACGATTCGCCGTTTCCGGCATCTGCATAGATATATGCGCTTACTGTATGTGCAGAATGTGACTTTACAAGCAGCTGGCGGTATGCGGCTTTTCCTACGATTTCATTGCTGGCGGAAAGATTTGCAACAACAGTAGCCCCTGCAAGTGTGTGGAATGTTGAAGGCGGCAGCGTAACCCAGGCATCTTCGCATATTTCAGCAGCAAGTACAAAATTTGTGTCATCTTTATCACATATAAGAATATTCGTACCGAACGGAACAGTGGGAAATTCATCCGAAATGCGGATGGTTGAGATTCCGCGTCCCCTTTTTGCAGGAGCAAACTGGCGGCGCTCGTAGAACTCACCGTAATTCGGAATATATGATTTTGGAATGAGTGCAAGAATTTTTCCGCGGTACAAAACGGCGGCGCAGTTGTAAAGAGCGTCTCCCGAAGCAACAGGCACACCGACTGCAATAAGTATATGATGGACGGCCGTTTTATGCGCAATCCGTTCCAGTTCACGTGCCGCCGCTTCCTGCAGAGACCGTTGGAGGAATAAATCTCCGCACGTATAGCCGGTAATTGAAAGTTCGGGAAAAACAATAAGCGAAGCTCCGTTTGAGCGGGCTTCCCTTACCGAATCTATAATATGGTCGGCATTGGTTTTACAGTCGGCTACAGCCACAACCGGGCTTGCAGCCGCTGCGCGGAAGAATCCATAATTCATTCTTCAATAATACTTGTTTGTTCCCGTTCTGTAAACACGGCTGTTATTTCAGTTCATTGACTCCATCACTGCTGGAACATGAGAAAAATCCGGCATCGTGTCCGATTATTTCCGTATATTTTTTCTGCACTGCGCTGATGAAACTGTCCGTGTAATCCTTATGAACAAGTGCTATTGCACAGCCGCCAAAGCCCGCTCCTGTCATCCGCGCACCGATACAGCCTTTTTGTGCATTTGCCGTATCGGCAAGTGTGTCCAGTTCAATTCCCGTTACTTCATAGTCTGTTCTGAGTGATTCATGCGATGCCTTTAATAATTCTCCCAGACGCGTAAGATTCCCCGCTTTAAGAGATGCGACGGCTTCCAGAACACGTGCATTTTCGGTAACACAGTGGCGCACACGGCTCCGGATTATCTTATCGGTAATCACGTTTCTGCATGACTCGAACTGCGGTACTGTGAGGCTGCACAGATCCGGAATGTCTTTTGTATTTGTGTATGTACCGCCGGAGGGAAGAGGAACCGCGGCTGCCTTAAGAAGCGCAAGTCCTTCTTCGCACTGTGAACGGCGTTCGTTGTATTTTGAATCTGCAAGCTGGCGTTTTTTCTTTGTGTTCATGACGACAAAACGGTAATCACCGAGTTCCAGAGGTACGTATTCATATTCAATGGCAGCACAGTCAAGAATCTCTGCCGTATTTTTCTTTGCCGTTGCAATAATAAACTGATCCATAATTCCGCAGTTGACGTTCATGAATTCATGTTCGCTCTGCTGCCCGATAAGCGCAATATCTTTGCGTGAAATATTAAAGCCGAAGATTTCCGATACTGCATATGCAAATCCGCATTCCAGCGCAGATGAGGAGGAAATACCTCCTGCAGGCGGAATGTTGCTTACCATAAGAACATCGAAACCACAGGGGAAAACACATCCGCGGCGTTTAAGAATGGACATAATGCCGTTCAGATAATTTGCGTAGTCGTTTTCTTTTTTATATATGAAGTTCTCGTTTACGTCGAATGTGTGTGTACCGGGAAATTTAATATCGTTGTATGTAATTGTAGTATCAGCCCGCTTACGGACTGCGACATACAGATATTTGTCGATTGCCGCAGGAAATACTTTTCCACCGTTATAGTCGATGTGTTCTCCTATTATGTTTATACGGGCAGGAGACTGGAATACGTGTATGTCTTTTTCTGTACCGCCGTATATTTTTACAAATTCTCCGGCTAAAAGAGCGGGATCAAAGTCTGTTTTTGTGCTGTTCATGGACTTATTTTAGTGAGATTGCGGCCGGATTTCAACTGGCAG
>JBAYAJ010000070.1:0-11931 GCA_041669845.1 Treponema sp. | reverse complement strand
TGTGATAGACATTTGCGATTTTAGCAAGTCGTGCGCCGTACGAGCCGTTGTCTACTACGAGCAGCCTGCCGTCGGGAGGGACACATGAAGATACCATCGCCTCGTCCGCTCCTGTACCGGAACAACCGAACATGACTGTCGTATAGATACCGGGATCGGCAACGAACCGCGTAAGTTCCTCAGCGCACCATTCCATAAGATTGCCGAATTCAAGCTCGCGCGGGCAGATGTCGGGAACAACCTGCGCATATTTTACGCTGTCGGTTGTTGTTGACGGTCCCGGATTAAGAAGTACCTCGCGCCTGATATTCTGAAGAGACTCGTTTTCAACGATACGCGGCCAGATTTTTTCAATAGCTCGTGTAAGCATTGTTTCGTCGTCTATTTCCGTCCACGAATAGTATTCAATTTTACGGACATATACCGGCTCTGTTTTTGATACGGCTTCAAGAGCATGTTCATAATCAAGTTTTATCCGCGCAGGATAATCCTCACGGTAATATTTGCACATTCTTGTGAGCATGTCTTTCGTAAGTTTTGTGATGCCGACAAGTTCTCCCGCAACCGTTTTTATCTGGCTTCTGTCCTTGCTGACTTTTGTAAGAACATGATCACCGTCGGATTCAAGGTACACTTCGTCCCCGCTGTTTGTCGTTCCAGAGGCGAGAATAACGTTGTTTCGTTCATCATTTGAAAGCACTTTAAGACCGACCGCATCGTAAATCAAATCGCTTTCAAGCAGATAGAAATCTCCTGAAACAAGCGGAGCACAGACTTCGATCGTTCCCATACTGCTCGTATCCGCATACCTGTTGTTGCGTACTGTTTTTATACAGTGATATTTTTCAGCAAGTCTGTCATACCATTCGCTGCAGTGTCCTGTACCGATAATAATTTCCTCAACACCTGCCGCAATAAGTTTTTTCACCGAACGTTCCACCATCGCTTCGCCGTCGATTTCAATAAAACCTTTCGGCATCGCAGTTGTACGGCCGCCGAAACGGGAACCGAGTCCACCTGCTGCAATAACAGCCTGTTTAATCATGTAAGAACTCCATCAGTGCTTTTTTGTTCTCCTGCGGCGTTGTTGTAGGACGTCCCAGATCTTTACGCGCACCTTTACGTATTTTTACTTCTATGAAAGTCAGTTTTCCGCTGCCTGCGGCATGGGCAAGAGCCTCTGCCAGTTCCCCCGCGGTCGCGGCGGAAAATATCTGCTCGTACCCGCAGGATTTTGCAATGCCGCACAAGTCAATCTGTAATCCTACAGTCGGCTGTCCGCCGACGGAATCGTGCGCGCCGTTGTTAAGAACAATGTGCACCATATTCCCCGGTTTCCGCGTGCCGATTGTCGCCATACCTCCCATCTGCATGATCGCAGCCCCGTCTCCGTCAAGACAGTATACCGGACGATTTTTTTTCTGCAGCGCGATCGAAAGAGCTGTCTGAGAGGCATGCCCCATGCTCCCAACGGTAAGGAAATCTCTTTCGTGCCCCATACCGTGTTTTTCGCGGAGTTCAAACAGTTCACGCGAGGCCATGCCTGTCGTGGAGACAAACGCAGTTTCCGGTTTTGCCGAAAGAATGATGTGCTCGATAGCTTCCTCCCGGGACATTTCCGCATCAACGGGAACATTATTCTGCAGTTTGTATTCGCCGAACGTATCCTTCCGGACAACGAATGCGAACGGCGCATTGCTGTTCTTTATGCAGCGGTAGCAGTAGTCAGTCTGGGCAGAAAGGCCGTCCTCGCTTTCCGACATAATAACATACGGAATACGCATGGCATCAAGAAGTGCGAGCGTTACTCTTCCCTGTTTTACATGCTGCGGTTCGTCATGAATTCCCGGCATACCGCGCCATCCGATGACAAGCACGATGGGAACGGAATAGACGTCTGAGTCGGCAAGAGACAGAAGTGGATTAACCGCATTTCCGAGCCCCGAGTTCTGCATATAAACAAGCGGGATTTTTCCGGTTGCGAAGTGATAACCGGAAGCAAGCCCCGTTGCGCATCCTTCGTTCGCCGCAATAATATGGTTGTCCGCAGGCGTGTGGTCCGTAATGTATGCACAGAAATATTTCAGGAGTGAATCCGGAATGCCGGTAAAAAAGTCGGTACCGTTTTGTTTTAATAAATCATAAAAATATTCAGGCCGTATCATGTTCGTTTCCTTTATTTAGTTCCGGGGATAAGTTCAAGAATCTGCTTTATAGGCATGCAGAGATCGTTTACTTCAAGCGAGCGTTCCGCCGCAAGAATTGTCTCTGCGCATTTTTTCATGGCAGGGTAGGAAGCTCGCAGCATGTGGTTAGCATAGATTATGACGTTTGCCCCCCACGATGAGAGTTCTTTTTCCGTGAACTGATTGTACGTCGTCGGTACAAGAACAAGCGGGATGGATCTGTATTCTTTTCTGAAACGTCCGCAGAATTCTTTAATATCGGCGCCTGTCTTGTTCTTGCTGTGAATCATAATACCGTCAGCACCGGCTTTTACGCATGCGAATGCTTTTGAGAGCGCTTCGTCTATCGTACGTCCTGCGATGATTTCCTCAATACGAGCGATGATCATAAAGTCTTTCGTTACCTGCGCTTTTTTTCCCTCGCTGATTTTGTGGCAGAACTCTTCCTCAGAGGCAAGCTCCTGTTTGACTTCGGTGCCGAACAGCGAATTTTTTTTCAGGCCGACTTTATCTTCGATGATAACGGCCGAGACTCCGTTGCGTTCGAGCGTACGGACTGTGAATACAAAGTGTTCGGGAATGCCACCCGTGTCGCCATCGTAAATAATCGGTTTTGTTGTACATTCAAGAATATCGGTAAGACTCTGGAGGCGGGTAGTGAGGTCGACAGCTTCAATATCAGGCTTTCCCTTGTCCGTGGAATCAGTAAGACTGGACGACCACATACCGTCAAAACGGTGAATGCCGTCTTCCTTCTGTACTTCAGCATTTTCAACGATTAAACCGCTCAGACCGGAATGTGCTTCCATAATACGTACGACGGGTTTTGCAGCAATAAGCCTGCGGAGACTTTTGAGGCGGATGTCCGGCGTAGTGCCGATTGTTTCCGCGTTTTCGACAAGTGCCGTCGAATTGATTCCCTTTGTATACGGAATTTCAATCACCTGGCCGCCCCATTCCTTCATAACTTCAAATACATCGTCACGGATTTTGCTCAGATAGTTTGATTTCCAGTCGTCGCCGTGAATAATGTAGTCGGGCTTATATTTTTTAAGATTCGGAACATAGCTCCAGTCTTCCTGTGGAACAACTCCGGAAACTCCCTTAATGTTTTCGACAACTTCTTTCCGCTGCTCGTACGTAAGGTAGGGAAGCCGTTTGTGCGAGACTATTGCCGAATCGGTAAGCAGCCCGACAATAAGGTCCCCGTATTTTGCACCTTCCTGAATTATGTTGATAATTCCCGGATGAATAATATCTCCCGTCATTCCAAGATATACTTTTTTGTTCATGTGGTTTCTCCTGTAAAAAAAAACGTACCAGCAGACATCAGTTATTCTGCGCCTGAAGTTTTTCAACTGTCGCTGTCATAAAGTCTGCAATATTCCTCCCGGCTTCACCGGTGTGCATCCAAGCCGTCGATTTTGCCTCCCTGCGGGCTGCCGCAAGTTCAGGACTGTCACCTGCCGACTGAATGATATCTTTAATTCTGCCGAAATCCCGTTCCTCTAGCTTAATACCCATCTTTTCAAGGATAGTGAACTGCCACAGCGGTTTATTAAGATCGTACGCATCATAGGGACGAAGGTCCATGTCCGTGTTGACATACATGACCGGTTTGTCACAGAGAAACGTATAGTCGAATATAATACCGGAGAAATCCGAAATCATAATGTCGGCCTTTTTCATTGCATAGATGTTTTCGCGGTTGTAATCCCATTCAAGATTGCTGTTGTTCTTGTAACGGGTTTCAAGCCGTTTGAGCATGTCGGGCTCTGATTTTTTTGACTGCGGATGCGGGCGCACGATAATGCGCCAGCCGGTTGCAACAAGCGGATCAAGAAGCCGTTCTCCGTACTTTTTCAGAACACCGACGTCTCCCCACGACGGAGAAACAAGAACTGTAAACGGATGATTTTCCTCCGCCGGAATGTCTTTAATGCGTCCGGCAAGCACGTCCAGATACGTGCATCCGACAGTGATGAACTGCTTCGGAGTCAGTGAACGCTGCGCTTCGAGTTTCTGAAGGTCAGCCTTCTGGTAATCACCCGTGAGCAGCACAGAATCGAAATAATCGAGGCCGAACAGACGGTATGTCGTGGCGTCGTTCGGCATATGCAGCACGTGCGAATAATGCCGGACGTTTTTACTGCGTTTGAGCTGATACACCTGCAGACCGGGAGTCGTCATTAGTACAAAACCCGCACTCAGAAGATTCAGCCGTGCGAATGCGGTGTTCCCTTCGCCGATGTACTCAGGTTTTACATACTGATAGTTCTGTTCAAAAACAGGATCGTCCTGCGCAGACGTGTAATAGGTAAGTTGAATCCGTCTTTTTTCAAATTCATCGGTTACAGGCTTGAATACGTTCCAGTACTGTTTGCCTTCGCAGTAAATGACGTACGGTTTAAAGGATGCGTCGTGCTGAAACGCATCCCTGTTTTTCTTACCGGAGAAAAACAGTTTAAGTTTGAGAACGGCCGCCTTTGCAAGAAAAAAAACCGTTGCTGCCGCTCCGATAAGAATAGAGAAGAGCATACTTCCCGTACCCGGGTCAATGTACAGAGGGAGAAATATCATTTTACTTTACTCCAATTAGTAATATCAAAAAGATTGTCGTGAACATAATAATCTTTTGTCGGGTCAAGATGGAATTCGTATTCGTTGCTGCCGCCTGAAAGCTGTTGACCGGAAATGGCAATATACTGAGGTTTTTTCTTTGCATCAGAATTAATAGGATTGCCGGTAAACGGATTGACCGGATTTTTAATTATACCGGTCAGTGCAAGCGTCGGTACGTCGGCGTTCGTCATGAATGTATTGTCGGTTTTTATGCTGCCAGATGTGTTAAAGTCTTTTACCATCAGAAATGCATTCATCTGATCCTGCTGAAACGGAAGATTGTTGTGGGTGACCATATTTCTTTCCGGTCCGTGGTCCGACACCAGAATTATGCGGGTGTTGTCATATACTCCGTTGTCTTTGAGATATTTGAACCAGTCGGCAAGACGCATAAGTGCGGCCGCATTTATTGAGTACGAGACCTCCCTGGCGTATTTGCCGCTGCCGAACTTTGTCACGGCAATGGCGGGTCTGTAATCAGGCGCCTGCAGATATGAACCTTCATGAGTGGTATTATTGTCCATAACAAGGGCGTTGTTGCTGTCGTCATCCGCAATGTTCACCAGCCTGGGCAGGTAATCGAGTACGGCATATCCATTGAGAGTTTTTCTGAGGCTGACATTCTTTGTTATTGCGCACCAGTTTCCATCGCTGTAAATTCCTTCACGTAGAAAAAGTGGCGACATTTTAAACAAAGAATACCAGAGAATATTCCGCTTGAGTACGTCGCTGTCGGATGGAAGATTAAAATTATGTTCCGTACACCAGAGATTCGTATAGTGAGCGTCGGTAATGTATGTTTTTACATTTGGATACGGCTTGAAAATACTCATATCGGGGATCCACTTCCCGTTGGCGTACGGAAGATCTGCTGCCGTGACATTAAAACCGTTCTCGGTGAAAATCCGCGGCATCATCAAAAGAGCTTCGTTTCGTTTTTGAACGAGAGTGACATTTTTTCTGCTGTTAATCGCCTGCGGCGTTGCATCATAGCCGCCGAAAATCGGAGGCGACCCGAGCGACGTATAACCGTTGAACGTAACTGTATTGGGATAAAATACAAATCCCGAAAATTCATCGTTGAGTTCCGGGTAGTCTTTCAAAAGATAGGGAACAAGAACACTGATTGCACGGTCTATCATCAGGACTACGACATTTTTTCCCTTTTTAGATAAAGTAAAAATGGGATCCACTTCGGAAGCCTGAGAAGCGTTGGCCTTACTTTGATAAGAAGCCAGCGATTTAAAACTTCTGCTGGTCTGAAACATATTAATTGATGAAACTGCAAAAATTGCAGTAATGGCAAATATAAAAACAGTAGAAAGAATTTTCGTTTTTTTAAAATACAGAATGATACATACGAAAGCAACAGGAATAAGCAGAATGCAGAAATTACTGAACGACTGCAAGAATGTCGGATGAACATTGTGAGCGAAAATGAGCGCAGTTGAAATAAAACCGTATTTTCCGGGAAATAAGAAAACGTTTACCAGTGCTGATATTCCTGCGACAGAGAAAATAACTGCAAAAACTCTCTTAACATTATCCGAAAAAAGAAAATACAGACAAACGGGCCAGAAAATACAAAAACCGAAAGCCTGTGTAAATGTGTTGCGTATAAAAAAAAGAGGAGAGGTATACTGGTCAATGTAGGAAAATTCCTGCGGTGATGCGTTAATAAGATTTGAAGGTAGAAGCAGTCCTGCTGTAAAAAGAAGCAGCAATGCACCTGTTATAAAAAGGGCAAAAGAATCCTTTGCAGAAACGGCGCTGCTGAAATCCGTCTTTATACGGCTGCCGATAAACGGAAAAATACAGAGAAGGGCAGCAATAGCCGAAAGAAGTATCGTAATCATAATACGTGGTCTCTCAGGACCTCTGTGATAATAATTAAGATACCATGCCACAAGTAACAAAAAAACTGCGAAAACTGCAAAAAGAACGTTCTTTTTATAGGGAGATTTTATTTTGTAGTATATATTTTTTACAAGTGAAAAAATATTATTCATTGTCCAGTAAAGTACCAGCCCGGACGGAGAGGTATACAGGACTACAAGAAATATACCGGCCATTACATATAATTGAATTTTTTCTTTCAGAGGAAATCCTTTTGTATATACAGCCCCTGCAATACAGTTAATAAGTGTCATTGCAACAGGGAGCATGTTTATATGCATGTTTCCGATGTGAATTAACTGGTCTGGTGCACCCATGTTGCTGATAAAAAGAAAAGATGCACCCTTCAGAAGTTCAAGATCAGAAAGATAAATATACGCCGCAATAAAAAAGGGAATTTGAATAAGAAGTCCGAATGATGAACGAAGAGCCATAATCGGATGGTAGTGATGCTGTCTGTAATAGGTAGAAAGAATCATATATTGTTCGTCGCCTTTGAAAGCGGTTTTTATTCTGTCGACCCCCGGCTTCAACGCTTTTTCGGTGTTGCGTTCCAGTTCCTGCCATTTTTCTGCAACGGCATATAAGGGCAGACAGATCACTGTTATGGCAATACTTACACAGATAATCGAAAAACCTGTGAATTTGAAAGTACCTTGTGCAAACACAAAGATGAATTCCACCAGCTGCATAAGTGGATAAATAATCACATTAAAGAGTACATTTAACATAATTGCAGACTTCCTAAGATTGTATATAAGTCAAAAAGTGATTAAATTATATTGAAACGTATAAAATGATTCAATATACGAAGAATTGTATAAAATTAATTTTTAATCTTCAGAATTACGTTGTACAATCGTTCTGCTGTTTTTTTAAGCGTATATTTTTCAAGCAGTTTTTCAGTACTTTCCACAGGTTCCTCAAGCAGATTATCAAGATTTACATTGGGCTTATCGGGATCAATGTAGTGTGCGCATCCGCCGTATATCTCCGGCAAACTCGTACGATTTGAAATTATAACGGGAGTACCGCAGGAAAGTGCCTCAAGCGGGGGAAGCCCGAATCCTTCAAAATACGACGGGAAAACGAACGCTTTACATTTTTTCAGCAGCGCTTTTACCTGTTCGTCGGAAAGATACCCTGTCATAACAACGTTGTGCAGATGCTTGAGTTTTTCAAGTTCCGGTGGGACAACATTTTCGAGCGCTTTGCCCGAAACGGCGAATAATTCATCGGGATACAGTTCCGCATGATCCGCAATCCACTTCAGGTTCTTCCGTGTCGAAAGACTTCCGAGCGTAAAGTAGAACGACCGCTCTCTCAGCTGTGGCAGCCGATTGAAGACTGAATCGTCCGCCGGAATGTTCCGGTACTGACCAACACCGCTGTAAACGACGGCTACACGGTCAGGATTTATGTGATACGTGTCCACAATAGTTTTCTTTGTAAACTCCGAGACAGTGATTATTTTTTTTGCATGCTTTGCTATAATCCGGTACATAAAATCACTGTACAGTCGTACGAGTTTATCCCGTCCTGAAGTAAAATCCTGCGGATAGAGTTTGCAGTAGATATCGTGCAGAAACTCAATACCGGGAGCAAATATCGGGCAGGTGTTTGAATAATCAAGACTTACTGCATGATGTTTCAGTATATATTTCTGAACAACGAACTGCGTCCAGCGCGGAAACGATTTTGCTTCATAATCAATACGCACAACTTTAATATTCTTCAATACGGGGACGTTTTTTGCGTTAGAAGGGACAATAAGTTCAATCTCGCCGGGTTGTACCATAGTATCAAGCGCTTCGGTTACTTCAATGGCAAGGCGCTCTATACCGGTAAGGTTGTGGCACCACGATTCGCCGTTAATAACAATAGTTTTATTTTTGCTGTTTATCATTAATCAGAAATTCCCCCAAAGCCGGTATTACACTGTATAAACGTATATTTTACAATTTGTAATAGTCTTTATACCATGCTGCAAACCGGGAAAGTCCTTCTTCCAATGTCGTAGACGGTCTGAAACCGAAATCATGTTCAAGGTCAGTTATATCCGCATAAGTCTGATACACGTCGCCTGGCTGCATGGGAAGCAGTTCTTTTTTCCCCGGCCTGCTTATTATACCTTCCGCCATGAGACAATTTTCAAGTATTGTAACAAAATCCATCAGACTTGCAGGTTTATTGTTTCCGATGTTATAGATTTTGTACGGCGCGTCATCTTTCGTCAGACCTGGTGTTTTCTGTATGATTTTTGCAATACCCGAAACGATATCGTCGATATAGGTAAAATCGCGGTACATGTCTCCGTTGTTGTATATCTGTATAGGCTCACCCTTTACCAGTTTATCCGTGAATTTAAAGTAAGCCATGTCGGGACGCCCCATGGGACCGTATACTGTAAAGAACCGCAGTCCCGTTGCCGGAATCCGATACAATTTACTGTATGCATGAGCCATAAGTTCGTCTGACTTCTTGGTTGCCGCGTACAGAGAAACGGGATTGTCTACTTTGTCGTCGGTAGAATAGGGAACTTTCTTATTTGTTCCGTAAACGCTGGAACTTGAAGCGAAAACAAGATGTTCGACCGGGTAATGGCGGCATGCCTCAAGTATGTTGAAAAAACCGATAATATTCGATTGTATATACGAGTCGGGATTGGTGATTGAATACCGGACACCGGCCTGCGCTGCAAGATTCACGACGAGCGCCGGCTTATATTGCGCAAAAAGATTGTTTACCGTTTCTTTCTCTGCTATATTGCCTTTAATAAATGTAAACCGGTTCCCGAACGACGAGAGGATGGAAAGACGTTTTTCTTTTAAAGATATATCATAATAATCTGTAATGCTGTCTATTCCTAGAATAGTACATTCCGGAAACGATTCAAGCAGCCGTTTTGACAAAAAACTTCCGATAAAACCTGCTGCACCGGTAATAAGAATTGTTTTATTCTGTATTGAAATTTCAGACATACTGATATATATTATGTTTTTGCAAAAAGTTTGTAAAGACCGATTTTTGCAAGTACAAGTTTAAGCCCCGTACGGGCAGACGGATGGCATGAATATAATATTCGAAGCTCTTCAACAGGGTTTCTGCCGGCAGCGAGCTCAAAACCGAGTTTGCGTGTAAAAAATGCTTCTGTAATTGCTGTATCGGAAAAAACAGCATCGCAATGTTTCGTCAAAAGCCGGTTCATTGCCGTCGTACCTTTTTCGGGATGCTGGGTTATGCTGTCTTTCTGCATGAACGAGTCGACAAGAATATCGTTCTGACGGAATATTTTGTATTTCTGAGAAAGTCTGAGTAGTTCGTCCCAGTCCTGAAGCCGCGGCATATCTTCGTCAAACTGTATTTTTTTAAAACATTCGGCTTTTCCTAACAGAAGCTGCGTGCTTGAACAGTTATAGACAAGCAGATTTTCATATGTAACCGGACCTTCAGGCATCGCTTTCGGAAACGGATGAAGAAAGCGTTTTCCGTTTTCATTGTAACAGTTCATGCTGCATATGACGACGTCGGCGTTGCTTTTTTCAAGAAAAGCAACCTGCCTTTCAAGTTTATCGGGATGCCACCGGTCATCGCTGTCATTAAAGGCAATATATTCTCCCGACGCTTCACGGATACCCCTGTTGCGTGCAGCGCATGCACCCGAATTACGGTCGAGACAAACGTATTTTACACGGCTGTCTTTGATATTTGTTACAATTTCTGCCGTGTTGTCTGTCGACGCGTCGTCTACGATAATCAATTCAAAATCTGTATATGTCTGGGACAGGACACTCTGTACGGATTTCAGGAGAATATGTCCGCGGTTGTACGAGGGGATAATTACATTGATTGCAGGTTTGGACATACAATCAGTTTACTACAGATTTATGTGTGAAGCAATGCAAAATGTAGACAAATTTTATATGGAGTTATATTATGAAAATTATGAAATTACTTGTTGTCATTCCTACCTATAACGAAATAGAAAATATTACACGATTTATTCTGGCTGTTATGGCTCAGATTGAAGACTGCGGCGGAAATATTCTTGTTGTCGACGACGGTTCTCCTGACGGGACCGGAAAGGCCGTAAAAGTCATGCAGACAGATTATCCTGATTCGCTGTTTCTGCTTGAGCGAAACAGTAAGAGCGGACTTGCAGATGCATATCTTACAGGATTCCGGTGGGGCGAAGAACACTGTTATGATGTGTTCCTTGAAATGGATGCTGATTTTTCGCATAAACCGGAATACATACCAGAAATGCTTAAACAGATTAAAGAAAATGACGTTGTAATCGGTTCCAGAAATATCAAAGGTGGAGCAGTTGAGGGGTGGTCTGTACTTCGTAATTTTGTTTCAAAAGGCGGTTCTCTGTATTCTCGTATGGTACTTCATTGCCCTGTAAAGGATTTAACCGGCGGATTCAATATGTGGACACGCAAAGCGCTTGATGCAATCAATCTTGATAGAATCGTTTCCCGCGGATATTCATTCCAGATAGAAATGAAATACCGCGCATATAAAAGCGGCATGAAAATAAAAGAAATACCAATTATTTTCCCTGACCGACAGGCAGGAAAATCAAAAATGAGCAAAAAAATTTTTGTTGAAGCATTTGTAAAGATATGGAAAATCCGATATTGATATCATGAATAAATTAACATCTTTTATCAAAGAAAATTGGCTGAAGATTCTTAAATTCGGTGCTACAGGCGGACTCGGTACTGTTACAAACCTTATGCTGTTTTTCGTATTTGCCGATAAGCTGTCACTGCCTGATATTCCTGTAAATATCAGCTGTTTCATAATTGCATGTACACAGAACTATTTTTTAAACCTTCTGTGGACATTCCGAAAACAGTGTGAAGAAAAACCCACGTTCAGACGCTGGTTACAATTCATGACTTCTTCTGTTGGAGGTTTTCTTGTAAACTTGGGAGTGTACGTATTTCTTACCAGATCATGGGAATGGCCGTTTAAAGTTATCCCGCAGGCAATCGGCATCCTTTCCGGAATGGTAATAAACTATCTGTTTTCAAATTATCTTGTTTTCAGGAAGAACAGATAGTTTACTTATTATTTTTCTTTTCCAAATAATTGAATATAATACATATTAGTATAAAAATAATAATCGCTGCAACTGAAAAAATCGCTCCATAGAAAAGTCCTGGTGTATGATATACAAATTTTACAGCATGATTTCCCGGTTTAAGAAATATTCCGG
>JBAYAJ010000069.1:0-11997 GCA_041669845.1 Treponema sp. | reverse complement strand
CTGCTTCCATACAGGTGCATAATTTTCATCAATCTTAGTGACAACTTCTTTGGAAAGTGGTTTAATAAAACCGCGGCGTGCAAAGTTTTTCATCATACCTGGCTGGGGAAGGGCAGCAATGTCGGGAGGGGTTCCTGCTTCTGCCTGTACCAGAATCTGGGTTTCGAATTCCGGACTGCCTTCGTAAACAGCATTGTAGCCGGTTTTCTGATTGAAGATTTTGACGATTTCGTCAAAGCGTGCCGCTTCTTCTCCGCGGAAAGCACCGAAGATGCGAATGGTTTTGTCTTCGGTCTTTTTTGCGGCAGAAGATTTTTTGCTTCCTTTCCACGTCCAGGAAACAGTTCCGACTGTTACTGCAGCACACAGCAGCGCGGCAGTTTTTAAACCCTTATTCATATAAGGCCTCCTCTAAAAAGTCAACAAAGCTTCGCTTTGTTTTCAATACGAGACATTCATGATTGCTCCACAACTGTTCGCAATCATTCATTCTCCTGTTCTATTCTGCTTCCGGTTTTGTACCGGTTGTAGCCCGTTCAACAATCCTGAGCTGAATATGCACTTTGCGTGCAGTTCTGTCAGGATCTTTCTGCCTGTCAAGAATAAGTTCTGCGGCAGTTCTTCCACTTTCGTCAAGCTCCTGGCTTACCGTAGTTAAATTCAGATATTCGGTAAAATCCAGATTATCGAAACCGACGACAGCAATATCTTCCGGTATTCGTATACCGTTGATTTTTGCAAGTTTCATCACCCGGATTGCAATAAGATCGCTTGAGGCAAGAATGCAGTCGGGCAGAACTTTCTGAGAAAGTAATTTTGAAATTCCTTCATCTACTTTCTGGTCGGTAAACTCGCCGAGCCATGTATGTTCCGTCATAATACTGATGCCGTACTTTGCGAAAAAACTGGTAAACCCCCTTAGTCGTTCTTCTGTTGCAGGAACTGCATATGTTTTGTTTGACGATTCTCCTACAAATCCGGGTCTTCTGTAGCCTTTGTTAAAGAGAAATTCTGCAGCAAGTTTTCCTCCGCTTTCATTATCTATGACGACGGAATCAAAACCTTCAATATTTGATTCTACGAAGCAGACAGAAATTCCTGACTCCCGCAGTTTTGAAAGCATCGTATCGGTAAGTTTGAGGCACAGAACAATGAGTCCGTCTACCCGTCTGCTTCCGGTAAGCATATCAATGTATTCAAGCATTTCTTCCTGGCTTTCGATTGAGTAGACGACAATTTCATAATGATGCCCCGACAATACGTTTGAAATACCACGAAGCCGCTGCATGAACGACGGCTGCGTAAAAAACGGAGCGATAACGCCGATTTTTTTATATGACTGACGTGCATTTGCAACTGCAGCTGCTTTAGGTACGAAGTGGAGAGATGCAATTGCCGCCAGTACCTTATCCCGTTTTTCGACGTTTACTTTTGATGGTTCATTAAGAACACGGGAAACGGTGGCAGGACTTACCTGTGCTTCCTTTGCGACGTCATAAATTGTTGCAGCATTCTGTGGCATATCAATTCCTTATATTGATGAAACTGCTTTCATGAAACTAGTTTCAGTATACAGCCAGATTTCGTATTGTCAAGCAAATTTGAACAGAAAAATGATTTTTTCAGAATGATATTAAAACCGTATATTCCCTATATCGAGTGATATGAAAGGAAGTACATATCCCTTTGTCGTACCTGTTCCGATACGCAGAAGAATGCCGAAATTATCCTGAATGCGGAGTCCTGCGTCAAATGAAACACGCCACTGTAGATCCTTCAGTGTAATTTCCTGATAACTGTCCCAGATATTCCCCACCGCACCGGAAATGAAAAGCATTGTTTTCATACCGAATACCGTTAGGTAGGATTTCGGAGAAAACTGAAGTGTTCCGCTTAGTACCGCCTTATGAATATACCATGGAGATTGTGATGAGATTTGCGGAAAAAAACGACGGTCTGCAAGAGAGAATCCATATACAGGTTTTAATCCCTGGAACTTATTCAACTGCTGGCTTATATCTGTACCGGCAAATCCATCAAAGATGAGATTAAATGCATTTCCAAGTGGTACAGCTCCTATAAAATCCGCCTGAGTTATGTCGAAGATCGGTATATCTGCCTGTCTGCTTATAGGAAGAACGCCCGTTCCCTGTATTGAAGCATACATTCCCCTTGTCGGAAAACAGGTGGAATCGAGCGTATTGAGAGTAAAGCTTTCAAAAAAATCTCCGGTCATCATTGATACACCGTCTGCAACAGCATCCCTCGTGTCAAACCAGTTTATTCCAGCACCTGTTGAAAAAACATTGCTTGTTCCGGCAAGTGTTATACCAAATTTCTGGTTTGCGGTTGCTTTCTGTATTGTCATGAGAGAAGAAGGGTAGTACACCCATCCAGCGCCGGTGCTGTATGCGTTGTTTTTGTATTCAAGCGTTGTCTGGGAGAATACGCGGGAACCGAGCGGATGTCGGAACATAAGTTCGCCGGAGATCCCGTCGAAACCCGAAATTTTTGCCGAGATTACAGAACCGTATCCTGTAAGTCCTCTCCACTGGATATCTGATGAAAGTGCAAAACCAAGCGTCGAATCCATCGCAAAAGTTCCTGCCAGTTCTCCGCTGAAAAGAACCATACCATATTCTTTCTGTTCGGGACGGAGAATAAGTTCAAGCGTCCGGTCACCTTCTGCTCCTGTTATCCTTGTTATAACGTTGCGGTATCTGCCTGTATGATATATAGAATCTGATAATTCCGTGAAATCTGATTCAGTAAAATTCTTATCTTGAATCTTGTCATACTGTTTGATAATAAATGCTTCGTCAGTTTTGTCGGCATTTTGAATTAAAAGATGATTAACAGAAAGATATTTATTGTCTTCGTAGAAGAGTTTGTATTTTTTTTCTGTCTGCTCCTTTTCTGAAGGTTCTCCAGCCGGATATATCTGGTCGTGCAGTTTTTTACAGGCCTTCCTGTACTGTTCCATTGATTTTTTACTGGCACTGTATATTTTTGCTCCGCGGGCATATGATATGAGCGTTTCATCTGCATAGTCAGGATATATAGTAAGAGCTACGAACTGATCATTATTTTTGTTGCGTGCAGCCTGATCCATGTTTATCATCTGAAGGACAGCGACCAGCGGATTTGCATCGAATTTTTCAGGATCATTTTCCATACCGTCGGATAACGACGAGACAATGATGATGTCGTATCCCATTTTTACAGCAACATCAACAGGCGTATCGTCGAGTGCAAGTCCGTCAACATAATACTGACCGTTTTTTTCAAAGGGTTGAAATAATCCCGGAATACTCATGCTTGAACGGACTGCCTCTGCAATATCACCGCTGTCAAGAACTTCGATCTTTCCTTTGATCAGATTTGTTGTAACTGCGCGGAACGGAACGGGTAGATCATCAAAATTTAGATTCGAGGGAAGCCGTATCGTAAGTTTTTTAAAAAGCTCGTAGACATTCTGGCCGGTAAGTACACCGTTTCCCATACCAAGTGAAAAAGACTGTCCCATACTTCCGAACTGTATGCGGACCGGAGAATTGAGCGTACTGTGTTCACCAAGAATTTGTTCGAACGGCGAATACGGGGCATCCTTCAGTACGGCACCGCTGCTGAAGGTATACATCTGTTCAAGAATCTGCTTCGGCGTATATCCGGCACAGTAAAGTGCACCGCATATGGCGCCTGCACTGTTACCCACAACCATGTCAATTGGAATATGTTCTTCTTCAAGCAGTTCAAGAACTGGAATATGGGCAAATCCCCGCGCTCCGCCGCCCGAAAGTACAAGAGCTACGCTCGGTCTTCCTTTCGGTTTTGGCGGCGACGGAAGTGTTTCTTCTTTTATTGTAGATTCAAGCTGCGGTTCTGCATACAGTTGGAAAAATAAAAGAAACGCAGCAGTTAACAGTATGATAATTCGCTTTTTCATAGTATAAATATAACATAAAAAAAATCTTTATAAAAAAGGAAATTAAAGATATGTGTGTCGAAAATGATTGAAGTGAAGGTAGTAATTTTTTATTCATGCGGAGGGTTTAATACCCCGCCCCCTAGGGCGTATGAAGGGTATTAAATCCCGACTGCAATACCTTTAGAGAACTCCATACCCCGTGCTTGCATCGGGGTTGATGATTGCGGTTTCCGACCTTTGATATAAAAAAGACTGCCTTTTTAAAGGCAGCCTCTGGCCGGATTCGGCTTACCGAATCCGCATATTTGTACTTATTTCTTAAAACTCTGTGCTACAGCTACTGCGCATGCAACGGTACAGCCGACCATGGGGTTGTTGCCCATGCCCATGAAGCCCATCATTTCGACATGAGCCGGAACTGACGATGAACCTGCAAACTGGGCGTCGCTGTGCATACGGCCGAGTGTATCGGTAAAACCGTAACTTGCCGGACCTGCTGCCATGTTATCAGGATGGAGTGTGCGTCCCGTTCCACCGCCGGATGCGACAGAGAAGTATTTTTTACCGGCTGCAAGGCGTTCCTTTTTGTACGTTCCTGCAACAGGGTGCTGGAAACGTGTCGGGTTCGTTGAGTTTCCTGTAATAGAAACATCAACACCCTCGTGCCACATGATCGCTACGCCCTCACGTACATCATCGGCACCGTAGCATTTTACACAGAGACGCTCTGCTTTACTGCCGTACGGTACTTCGCGGACAATCTTAAGCGCCTTGTCGGTACCTTCACCGTTGTAATAATCAAACTGTGTCTGAACATAGGTAAATCCATTGATACGGCTGATAATCTGTGCCGCATCCTTCCCGAGACCGTTCAGAATAACGCGGAGTTTATTGGTGCGGACTTTGTTGGCGTTGGCTGCAATTTTGATCGCGCCTTCCGCAGCTGCAAATGACTCATGCCCTGCAAGAAAACAGAAGCACTGGCTTTCTTCAGAAAGAAGGCGTGCGCCGAGATTTCCGTGTCCGAGACCGACCTTGCGGTCATCTGCAACAGAACCCGGAAGGCAGAATGCCTGAAGTCCTTCCCCGATGGAAGCAGAGGCATCGGCACCGGTAATTCCGCCGGCTTTTTCGCCTTTTTTCAGAGCAACAGCAGAACCGAGGACGTATGCCCATTTTGCATCCTCGAAGCAGATCATCTGTGTCTGCTGGCAGATTTCATACGGATCGAAACCGCGTGATTTACACATAGTGCGGGCCTCTTCGAGATCCTTGATTCCATACTCTTTCAGAACCTTTGTAATCTGCGGGATGCGGCTTTCATAATCTTCAAATAATGTACCCATAATTTCTTCCTTAACATGCCGCACGGAGCGGCTATTGGTTATTTGCGATCAAAGTTCACTGCAGTTTGTGTAAACTGCATGAATAGCTTTTACAGGAATGTAAAAGCTGCGGCCTATTCTTTTCTCGGGTCAATCAGTTTGACCATGCCCTGATCTTCAGTTACACGTCCGTACTGGGTGCGTGCTTTTTCAAGAGCATCTTTCGCATCCATACCGGCCTTGATATTGTCCATCAGTTTACCGAGATTTACTGCTTTGTATCCGATGATTGCACCGTCTTTATCGACGGCAACTTTTTCAACATAACCTTCCGCCATTTCAAGATAACGCGGGCCGGTCTTGCGCGTAGCAAACATTGTTCCGACCTGTGAGCGGAGATTTTTTCCAAGGTCTTCAAGAGAAGCACCGACTTTAAGACCACCCTTTGAATATGCCGACTGAGTGCGTCCGTATATAATCTGAAGGAAAAGTTCGCGCATTGCTGTATTGATAGCATCGCAGACAAGGTCTGTGTTCATGGCTTCAATAATCGTTTTTCCGATAAGAATTTCAGAAGCCATAGCAGCGGAGTGAGTCATACCCGAGCAGCCGATTGTTTCGACAAGGCATTCCTCTATAACGCCGTTCTTTACATTCAGCGTAAGTTTGCAGGCACCCTGCTGAGGTGCACACCAGCCCACACCGTGTGTAAAGCCGGAAATATCTTCCATCGTTTTTGCCTGAACCCAGTTTCCTTCTTCAGGAATGGGAGCCGGCCCGTGATAAGCAGCTTTCGCCAGCGGACACATATGTTCCACTTCTGCAGTGTATTTCATTACATGCTCCTTACAAAAAAAAGTACTGGCATCATAGTAGCGTTTTTCTGCAAGTTATACAATAAAAAATAAAACTGATTCAGGACCAGAGAATGTCTCTGTTTACAGTAGTATAGAAAAGCTCACGGATTTCAGCAGCATTTTTTGTCTGTCCTAGAATCCACATAAGTTTCGTTACCGTAGCCTCGAGTGTCATGTCGTACGCTTCTATAAGTCCGAAGTTCTTTTTGATACCGTGCCCCACTTCGTATATAGTCATATTGCTGCCTTCACGGGGAACCTGCGTCGTCATCACGACCGTTTTACCGAGTTCCGTCCAGTGAGCAATCGCTTTGTAGAAATTTCCCGACCGGTACGACGGAAGCCCGCCTACTCCGAATGCTTCTATGATTACGGCATCGTATTTGCCAGCCATATAGTCAAGTACGGACGCATCCATCGACGGAATAAGTTTAAGCAGCGTTACTTTATCGTCGAGTATACGGGAAAAACTGACAGGCTGCTGATTCTGTTTTTTGTCATCAATGTAAAAAATACAGCGTTCGTCCTGTATGGAGGCAAGATACGGAAAGTTGATGCTTGAGAATGCGTTATAACTGTGCGTTCGTTCCTTCTTACCCCGCGTACCGGCAATCAGTTTCCCGTCGAACACAATGTTCACACCGTACGCCCTGTCGTCGCTTGCAACCCGGAGACTGTCAAGCAGATTCGTACGTGCGTCGGTCACATCCATATCGATCGGTTTCTGGGAACCGGTAATAATTATCGGTTTTTGGGAATTCCGGACAAGATATGAAAGAGCAGCGGCAGTGTACGCCATTGTATCCGTTCCGTGGGTGATTACAAATCCGTCGTATGCGGCGTAATTTTTTTCTATCGTGCAGGCTATGGAAAGCCAGTGCTCTGCCTGCATGTTGGTACTGTCTATGTTCATAAGCTGCAGCGTATTCACTTTGCAAAAGTGTCCGGCCTGCGGTACATAAGAAAGCAGCTCCTGCGATGTAATGACAGGTGTAAGTCCGTCTGTTGTCCGTTTGCAGGCTATTGTGCCGCCTGTCGCAATCAGAAGAATATGTTTTGTTGATGACATATGCAGAACATAGCACATTTTAAGATATCGTCATAGATATTTTATGATAAAACAAGCATCAGAGTTATTGACACTTTTTTGATAAAAGAATATAGTAGGCAACGTTCACCCCAAGTGAATACGGGCTATTAGCTCAGTAGGTAGAGCAACGCCCTTTTAAGGCGTGGGTCTGCAGTTCGAATCTGCAATAGCTCATAAAAGTAAAAGTGTTCATTTTCATACCTAAGAAAATGAACAGACGAAACAGCCCTTTACAATTCTTTATATTGTAAAGGGCTGTTTCGTTAACGGGAATTATAAAAAAAGGAGTTTCCTGTCATGTGCCTGCTTTTCGCTGGGAAGGACACCCAAATCTGGCAGCATAGTCTGAACATTGTGATGCAGAAGCAAGGCGCAATATATCTGATTCTTTATCAACAAGTAAAGCACCATCCATTAATTTTCCGGTTTCTGCGTCTACTGTCTGAGCTGAAAGAACCTGACCGTCCGGTAAAACACCCGTCAGTAAATAATACTTTTTCTCGTTTTGATACATTCTTCCATCCGCTATAGCAGTAACAAGCACCGTATCTCCCCACGTTATATCGACAACTCTTTCGTCATAATCTTTTGAAGTAGTTACGTAATACTGCTGATAATAGTCAGACTCAGATATATACTCCAAAGGATTCAATGCATGAAATGAGCTTGCCGTGATGATTTTTGCTCAGATAACGAAAACGGCCGTGATGCTGCAGTTAAAAAGGCTGGAAAAGATTATACAGATGATGCTGTTGAAGAACTGAGAACTACAATGACAACTAACCAGTGGATAACAGAAGACATTCTTGCATCAGGATTGAAAACTGAAATAAGTGGTCTGGTGGCAGCATCTGAAAACGGGTTTGTTACAGGTGAAATTATAGACAGGATAAAAGAAATGTATTCAGTCAGCGATGACGGAATTTATACATACGTTCAAAACCTGCAGGATGAACTTACTGCCGTTCTGGTGGACTTCAAGCGTGATGTTAACAGCATTGTATCAATGGCCGATGACGAAGCTGATATTAAAGTTCAGAATCCGGAAGACGAAACATGGGCAGCATTTGAGGTAAAGGAAAATGAAATACTTGCCGCCGGCTATTGTTGACAAAGTTGAAGCAGCAGAAATCAAGATAAAGAACAGATTGTATGGAAGTGGAGTTAATGGCAGTTTCGAATTTGATGCTGACGGCAATTTAACATGTACTAACGGAGCTGTTACTGCCCGTGATTTGTCAATTTCAGGATTTGCTGCAGGTGATGTACTTTTGCGTAAACTTCCTGATACTGCAACTTTCAGCGGGGGAACGGCTGGTATTTTTTCACAGATATGTGGTACTGGAACTGTAAGATTGTCTTTTGTGCCATCCGTGGGGGACGTAAAATATATTCTGGCAGTATACTGATTGATTCTGTCCTACCAGGGATCGAAACATACAGTAAAGATATACCTGTTTCAGAAGAATCCTATATATAGAGAGAGTATTGTCAGGTCATGTTGCAGGTTTAGTTGTATGGGATTGTAGTGCTGCTGATATTAAAATAAGTACTAATGGAAATAACGGAATATAGGCGTATTTTGAGGCTTCTTCTTCATCAAGTTCAAATGTAATCCCTGTAAGGTAAAATTTACAGGTTTATTTTATTCGTGCGGAGGGTTTAATACCCCGCCCCTTGGGTCGAGGTTGTTGATTACCATCTGAATCATATAAAATGATAGTATAAATATTCAACTGTCTTTCTGATGTACTGCTTATATAAACATCAATCATATTGCAGAAACTGTTTATCGTATAATTTTTACCGCTCGGGAAATTAAAAGAAGTATCTTTGTATAGTTCTGTATTTTCATATTTCTTTTCCGCCTCATTTATATACCATGCTACAATGCATGCTTTGTAAGGATTGGAATCATTTGAGACCATATTTGAGACCATATATAGTTTTGATACATATTGTTTTGGAAAATTAATATTAATATGCTCGAAACTTGCATCTGATCCACCATATAAAGTGAACACTGCATATGATGATTCGTTATTATCAAAAGCGTTTTGAAGATTTTCAGCACTTGAGTTATACCCATTACATGATGCATAATCAATATTTATATTATTCGTTTCTGGGTTATTTTCGCATCCAAACAATGTAAGTGTACATATTAATAGTAATATACCAATTGTTCTTTTCATATGCACCTCTTTTTTATACTATTTCAATGTACATAAAATTATATAAAAAATCAATCGTCATTTCAGTGTCCATCGCAAGGCTGATTATTTCTCCGGCGTAGCAGTCAAAGACTGGTGCGATATACAACCTGCCGTCTTTGCACTGAACCTGTGTAATGTCAGTCAGCCATTTCCTGTCCGGAGAATCCGCAGTAAAGTCCTGCCTGATGATATTTTCCGGTCTCAGAGCCTTTTTATCGGCTTTTGTAAGACCGTCAGGGCTTCTATGGCTTTCGTGCAGCAGGTTCCCTTTCTGCATTGCTCGTTTTACCGTTGAATACGAACGTTTGACTCCCCGCTGCCTTCTACGAAAAAAAAGAGTGCATTCTTGAGAATCGAGTTTGACTTTTTCAGTTCCGTATTTTCTCTTTTCAGCCGTTTGTTCTGCTTTTGATCTTTTCTGTTTGCCTCTTTTCTTGCGCCGGTCGGACAGTGTTCCGTAAACAACGCCGGGTTGTTCTGATGCTTTTTTAATCCGGTTTCATCATTGGATACAATTTGGGTACATATGGCGTTTGTGAAAAATTAATTTTTTGTATTTTGTATTATAAATAAATATCACCGCCATTTAGTGCGCGGTACTAGAATCGAACTAGTGACCCCAAGCGTGTCATGCTTGTACTCTAACCAACTGAGCTAATCGCGCACCAAATAGCGGTGAATGGTGTTATAATATAGGAAACAGTGGTTTTCGTCAAGATATGGCGTTAAATAACCGGATGATGTATTATTGTTCTATGAATATTCACAGCAAAACAATCGTAACGTTCGGAGAAATCATGCTCCGTCTCAGGTCTCCGGAGCGGGAACTTCTGTTCCAGTCACCCGTACTTGAGACTGTTTTCGGTGGAAGCGAAGCGAACGTAGCAGTGTCTGTTGCAATGCTCGGTGGAAGGGCTGTGTATGTAACGGCTCTTCCTTCCAATGCAGTCGGAGATGCCGCTGTCCGGTCGCTGCGTTCGTACGGTGTCGACGTCAGGGCATACCGGGCCGAAGGCAGGATGGGCATTTACTATCTTGAGGGCGGTGCGTGCCAGCGGCCGTCACAGGTTATCTACGACAGGGACGGCAGCTGTTTTGCTGTATCGGGACCGGACAAATACAACTGGGACGCGCTTTTTACGGGAACGGGATGGTTCCACCTTTCGGGTGTTACACCGGCCGTTTCTCAGAGTGCGTTCGACTGCGGCATGGCGGCCGTGCACGCTGCGAAAAAAAACGGAGCTGTTATTTCCCTTGACCTGAATTACCGGAACAAACTGTGGCGGTATGGGAAAAGCGCTTCTGACGTGCTCAGAGAATTTGCCCGGAGTGCGGATGTTATCATAGCGAACGAAGAAGATATACAGAAATGCCTCGGAATAAGTTTGAACGAACGGCTTCACCCTGACGAAGCATACAGAGAGCTGTGTGATAAAGTAAAAGAACAGTTTCCAAATGTGCATATGGTTGCGGTAACACTCCGGTTCAGCTATTCGGCAGACAGAAACGGGTGGTCTGCGGTTCTTTCCGGAGAAAAAGGGTATTACCAGTCCCGTCTGTACGATATAGAGAATATTGTTGAGCGCGTCGGTGCGGGGGATTCGTTCGCGGCAGCTCTTATTTATGCGCTTACAGAATGGAATGATGAACAGCAGTCGCTCGAATTCGCAGCAGCTTCTTCGTGTTTAAAACACTCCATTCCGGGGGATTTTAATCTTGCTACGAAGGAACAGGTGCTTGCGCTGATGAACGGTAACGGTACTGGAAGAATCCAGAGGTAAACACAGGAATGCTTTCTGCATCTGCCCGGCGCGAAGCAGTAAGTGGTAATTTTCCGGAGAATAACAGACATGGCAAAACATCCGAAACTTTCAAGCCTCATAGACAAGGCTGTTTTTGACTATAACATGATCGAAGACGGAGACCGGATTATAGTCGGTGCGTCGGGAGGTAAGGATTCAACCGCGCTTGTCGAATATTTTGCGCAGCGCGCAAAGCGTCCCCGCTGCAATTACACGTACAAAGCTGTTACCGTTCAAAGTGATTTTGCGCCGCCGCTTCCCGCCGGTATTACGGACCTTTTTAACGCATGGAATGTACCGTATGAAACAATTAATGCAGATGTGCTTGCACGTCTCAAGCCGGGCAGAAAGATGAACTGCTGGTGGTGTTCGACGCAGCGCCGTACCGAACTTCTTAATTACGCGGTCGTAAACGGATACAACAAACTGGCGCTCGGTCATCATCTTGACGACATTCTTGAAACACTGCTTATGAATATGATCGGGAAGGGAGAGCTTTCAACAATGCCGCCGAAACTTTCATATGACGAATATCCGGTGACAATTTTGAGACCGCTGTGCTATGTCGGTGTCGAGACGATTATTGAACATGCCCGGCAGCAGGGATATTATGGGTGGACATGTACGTGTTCGTATCAGAATAATTCCGGACGGAAAGAAGCCCGGAAACTGCTGCAGGATCTTACTGGTGGTGAAAGTGCTAAAAAGGAACGGCTTTTTGCGTCATTAAAAAATATACGGCCGGAATATCTGCCGTAATATATATCTGCGTACACGAT
>JBAYAJ010000068.1:0-12030 GCA_041669845.1 Treponema sp. | reverse complement strand
CATTGCAACTTCCTCGGCGTGACTGGGGCCGGAAATATACACTGTACAGCCTTTGTAAATGCCGGGCAGTACGTTCTCTATAGTTTCAAGGACCAGTTTTGGACCGTCGTTTCCCGGAACAAAACCTTTTGTAAGGGCTGCAATGCACGTAGTTCCGTCCGCTATATTCGGAACGGTAGTTATTTTTCTGATTGTACCTGCAAGATACAGAGACGGGGACGCTATTATAAGAAATTCTTTTCCCAACACAGCTTCCATGATATCGGTAGTAACGGTAAGATTTTTTGACAACGGATATCCCGGCAGATACCGCTTATTCTCGTGTTCCTTATTGATGGAATCCGCTACATCCTGCTCAAGAGCCCACATCTGGACTTTGTGACCGCCACGTGCAAGCGCCTGGGACAAACCGGTACCCCATGCGCCGCCGCCGATAATACCGACAGACTTCGCTTCCATTACAACACCTTCTTATTTATTTTTTAGTACCAGGACGAACAATTGTCTTCCCAGTCGATAATTTCGCTGTCTCTGAAAAAAAGTTCAATTTCGCGTGCAGCACTCTCATCGCTGTCGGAAGCATGAATGATATTGTGCTGCGTGTGGGAACAGAAATCACCCCGTATCGTTCCCGGATGAGCTTCCGCCGGACTTGTTGAACCAATCAGTTTGCGGACGAGTGTAACGCAGTCGTCACCCTGCCATACCATAGCTACGACAGGACCGGAAGTAATATAATTGACAAGACCGTCATAAAACGGCTTACCTTTATGTTCTGCATAATGCATGGCAGCCAGTTCCGGCGTAATCCGCATCATTTTCAAACCTACAAGTTTAAGGCCTTTTTTTTCGAGGCGGCTGATAACTTCACCTACGATTCTCCGGTTCAAAACGCCCGGCTTTAACATAGTAAAACAACGTGTCATAACGATTAATTATAGTGAAACCCTGTATATTTAGCAATACAGCCTGTTTCAGACAGATTTGCACTATCTGCATTCATGGTATATTATTAAAATATACTTTATATAGAGAGGTAAACATGTATGCTGCAGATTTATCTGCGTGAAAACAGATTCAGAAACCGGAAAAAAAAGTTCTGCTTCTTCAGTAAGAATTCAGGTATTATTACGAAAGAAGAATTCATACGGGAAATAGCGGACTTTAACTCCTCGGCAACGGAAGCGGATGCCAGACTCATCATGAATATTATGGAAACGCTCTTCAACCGCTTTATTACGCAGGGAAAGGCAGTCCAGCTGCCCATGGGCACATTCCAGGCATATGCGTCCGGAACAACAGATACTGCTAAGACTCCTTTTACTCCGGCAAAACAGGAAACGGACCACACTGTTACGCTGCATTTTACACCGAATACGGCCACTGCAAAACTTGTTAAGGAAACGACTGCATGTGAACGGATCAAAGGCGACGTTATACGCATCCCCCATATAAACCGCATCGAAAACGAATCGGCAGTAATCACGGATACGTTCCGTCAGGGGGAAATACTGACTGTTTACGGAACCTTTCTTAAATCAGACCTTACCGATCCTTCAATGGGAATATTTCTTACAAGCCGTGACAGCGGCATTGAATACCGCCTTACGCGGTACTTTGCAAATTCATATGGGCGTATATGCGCTTTTATCGGTACTGATATTCCATGCGGTACATATACGCTTACGGCCGCTTCAAAACCCGATATGACAAGGCTTACGGCAGGTGCTCCGGAGGTTGTCAGAATCATAGAAGCAGTACAGCCCTGACAAATCGACAAAGCTGCCCGCGTTGTTACGACAGTGCCGTCACGCCGGTTATGACCGTACTGTCGTAACAATCATGACAGTGCTGCCACAAATAGAGTGACGATACTGTCATATATATGGCGACAATACTGTCGCATAAATATTTTCAAGCTGCAGAACAGCAGAAATGTGTATGTCCGGAATAGTTTTGTGTACAGGCTGTTAAGACACTGCCGCCGCGCAGAAGTCAGTCGTCATACTGCCGGCTGCGGTCGTTCCGTCTGTCGGAAACCTCAACAAGTACGGTCATCAGAGTTACAAAAAAAAGCAGCAGGAAAGGATATACTTCAGCACTGACTTTCCCCATAAGGAAACCGGCAAGCAGCGGCATGAACGTGCTCCCTATATATGCACTCGCCATCTGCATGCCCATCACGGCCTGCGACACGTCTTTTCCGAACCGTTCCGGCGTCTGGTGAAGCAGTCCCGGATAAACAGGCGCACAACCCAGACCTATAAGCGCAAATCCGGCACTCATTACAATCATACTGCCCGAAAAAAGGAGGACACAGATCCCTGCAAAAATACAGCCCTGCCCTATCCGTATCATCTGCCTGTCAGTCAGTTTCATCGAAACAAAACCGCTCAGTGCACGTCCACCGGTTATTCCAAGATAAAAAATTGAACTCAGGGACGCCGCAAGTTCTTTTGATATGCCCTTCTGCAGTACCATGTACGAACCGCCCCATAACCCGGTCGTCGTCTCAAGCGCACAGTAACAGAAAAACGCAGTCAGGATACCTTTTGCAGACGGCAGCGCAAGAAGCCGGCGCACCGTAAGAACCTGCGGACGTTTTTCCTCACAGGCAGCACTGTTTTCAGCCGGCTTTGATCTCCAGAGCGGTAATGAAAACACAAGTATCATCGTAAGAATAATCTGAATACTGCTTATGATACGGTAGCCGCCTGCCCACCCCTGCTGATGAACAAGGCACATACCCATAACATACGGTCCTACAGTCGCACCTATTCCCCAGAAACAGTGAAGCCAGTTCATATGACGGGCTTTGTAATGAAGCGCAACAAAATTGTTAAGTGCCGCATCAACGGAACCGGCCCCGAGTCCGTACGGTACTGCCCATATACAAATCATCCAGAAATGATTCGAGTATGAAAAACCCATGATGGCAGCCGCCGTCATTCCGACACTTATTGCAGTAATTTTTCCGGTACCAAGTCTGCGGACAAGTTTATCGCTGAAAAAACTTGAAACAATCGTCCCGCCTGCAATTATCATGGAGACGATGCCCGCATACGAAACAGGAACGGCGAACTGCGGATACATACTCGGCCATGCCGACCCCAGCAGTGAATCGGGCAGACCGAGACTGATGAATGAAATATAAATGATGACGAGCAGCAGACTGTACATATAAACCCCTGAACATTCTGATAAGGATATCGCTGAACGTCCAGAATACAATTTGCCACACGTAAATTCAAGATGGGACAAAACGTGATAAAAAACTTCTGAGTAAATCTCTGGAATTTACTCAGAAGATCCCGTTTTTACCGCTGCAATAATCTCCGCCTCGTCTTCAAGACCGGCAAGCCCGCGGAGCGTGGAAAGATTTGAAAGGAAAGCATACTGGGCGGAAATGAGCGCGGTCTCATCAGTACTGACAAGCGACTGAGCGGTGGAAACATCGGAGCTTGTTGCGCTCGAAAGTTTGAATTTCTCGAGTACGTTTTCATAGTTGGTTCTGGCATAAGTCAGAGCCGTAACACATGAAGGTATTGCCATGGCAGAAGAAATCCAGTTCCAGACAGCCTGCACAACATTGAGATTGAGCGCCTCCCCTTCATTCTCAGTTCCTGCTTCCGCCTGTGCAAGCGCGTTCTGAGCCTGTTTAATTGAATTTCTGAGCGCCCACACGTCAAGATCAACGCCTGCAGAAAGTGTTACTCCCGCGGACGTATTCGACGTCCCCTGACCGGCAGTATACTTTCCGTTCAGAGAAGCCGAAAGAGTCGGCAGGCAGGCGGTTTTTGCAGCAGAAAGCGACTGACCGGCCTCTTTCGCTGAAAGAACACTTGCAGAGTACGTCGGACTGCCGGCACGCGCGGTGGACACAACAGAACCAATAAAAGTATCAAGTGCATTTCCGTCGAGCGTACCAAGTTTCCGGATAACCGTATCATACACTGTAAAATCAACAGGAACAGGTTTTGATGATGCAGGCTGCCCCGTAAGGGAAGACAGTTTTACTTCCGCGGAAATAAAAGCAGCCTTTGCCTTGTCGAGTGCAGCCTGATAACTGGCAATCTCGGATTCCGTTTCGAGCAGGTCCGATTTTGAAATTGCTCCGGCCCCGGCTTTTGCCTGAGCGATTTCAAGTCTTAGTTTTGCAGCATCAAGATCGCTCTGAGCAGCATCACGTGAAGCCTGATTCTCTAGGACGGCAAAAAAAGCTGCATCGACCGTACCGATAACGGTAATACGTTCTGCCCGGAGATCCTCCCGTGCAGCCTGCAGCGCATAGTCGTATTTTTTGGACAGTACAAGGTTCTTCCCGCCGTCGAAGACTGTTGCCGAAGCAGAGAGGCCGGCAGAAGCAGAAACTCCGTCCGGTAAGGAATCGGGGATATTATATGCTGCTGCAGCGGATGCGGAAAGGCTTGGCAGAGCTGCATATTCCTGCGCCTTCTTTACGAGAACGGCTTCATCGACGGCAAGCGTATATTTGCGGACGGCAGCGGATTTTGCAAGAGCCAGCGACCGGGCTTCGGTCAGACTGAGCTGCTGCCCCGCTGTATTTTCGGCCGACGGCAGTACCTGACCAGTCTGTGCGGAAAGAACCGCGGCTGGTATCAGAAACAGAAAAACGGACACAATAGTTCGAAGGTGCAGTTTCATATTTCACTCCAAAAAGTATTAAGGTTACCTCTGAAAACTGAAGTTTTTAGAGATGCCCTTATTCATAACGCAGTGCATCGATCGGGTACAGGCTGGCAGCTTTGCGGGCCGGGTACCAGCCGAAAAAAATACCGACGACGGCTGCAAATCCTGCAGAAAACGCGATGACCGCGGGGCTTACGACTGTCGGGGTATTCATAAACCGCCGCAATATATATGAAGCAGACAGTGCAATCAGAATACCTGCAATCCCGCCAAGCAGGCTGAGAATCATTGATTCTGAAAGAAACTGCAGCAGTATATCTCTTCTGCGTGCACCGACAGCCATGCGGATACCTATCTCGCGGGTGCGTTCCGTTACCGACACAAGCATGATGTTCATAATACCTATACCGCCTACAAGCAGCGATACTCCGGCAATTGCTGCAAGCAGTGTCGTAAGTGTCTGAGACGTCTTCGACGCCGTCTCAAGAATCTGAGACTGATTCATCACGCTGAAATCAGCATCTGCTTTATCAGAAAGTTTATGAGATTCGCGCAGGATCGCAGTTACTTCCGTCTGTGCCTCGTCCATCAGGTCCTCGTTAACGACGCTCATTTCTATGGACTCTATCTTACGGTTTTTCGTAAGCCTGTTCACTGCAGTTTCGAGCGGGACCATGACGACGTCGTCCTGATCAGAGCCCATAGCGTTCGAACCTTTACTTTTAAGTACTCCTATGACAGTAAAAGGCGTCGTAAGTATTCTGATGGACTTTCCGACGGGATCTTCGTCCGGAAACAGTTTTGCCGCAACGGTAGTTCCGAGTACGGCTACTTTATTCCGCGCCTGAATATCCTTTTCCGTGAAGAAATCACCTTCCTTTATAGCCCAGCTTTTGATCGTCAGATAATCAGGTTCAATCCCGTATACAGAGGTTGACCAGTAATTCGATCCGCCCACAACGTACGTGCCGGAAAGGCGTACTTCGCCGGTTATGGCGGACAGGTAGCTCGACTCCGCACGGAGTTTTTCAACGTCCGTCATTGACAGTCTGTTGCCTTCCCGCGGTCCGCGGGGAGGCATCACCATGAGCAGATTCGTTCCCATCGACGCTATCTGTTTCTTTATCTGTTCCTGCGATCCCTGTCCCACAGCCACCATCACAATGACGGAGCAGACTCCGATTATAATACCGAGCGAGGTAAGGAAGCTGCGCATTTTGTTGCGCAGAATACTCCTCATAGACACCGTAATAAGTTTTGCAGCCGTCATGTCCGGTTCCTCTGAGCCAGGTGCCCGTTTTTTTCCCGCCAGGACACAAGGTCTTCTGATGCATTCCGTCGTTCCGTAATCGGTGTATCCGAAACGATGGCACCGTCACGGAGTGTTATCATCCGTTTACAGTACACGGCAACATCGGGTTCATGTGTAACCATTATTACAGTCTTTCCTCTGTCGTTGAGTTCCTGAAAAAGTACCATTATTTCTATAGACATCTCTGTGTCTAGATTTCCCGTCGGTTCGTCTGCAAGAATGAATGCAGGGTCATTGACCATGGCACGGGCTATTGCAACGCGCTGCTGCTGGCCGCCGGAAAGCTGGTTGGGTGTATGATCGAGTCTGTCTCCAAGCCCTACTTCACGGAGAGCTGCTGCAGCCCGTTCCCGGGCATTTATTTTTTTTCCGGAACGATCATAAAACAACGGAAGTTCAACATTTTCTATCGCGCTTGTACGGGACAGAAGATTGAATCCCTGAAAGACAAAACCTATTTTTTTATTACGGATATCGGCAAACTCATCGGGACTGGCCTTTGAGGTTTCAAGCCCGTCAAGGATATAACTGCCGGCGCCAGGTTTATCCAGACAGCCGAGTGTATTCATAAGCGTAGATTTTCCCGACCCGGACGGTCCCATAACCGCAAGGAATTCACCTTTCTGTACATCAAGGTCAATACCGCGGAGCGCATTCACGGTTATATCGCCGATAACATACTGCCGTCTGATTCCACGCAACTCAATAACAGCCATAACCTATTCCGCCTTAACTTTGAGGATTATTTTCTTACCTGTGAGAAAACCGGCACCGCTTACTTCAGTCTTAAGAGAATCGCTTATGCCGATCTGTACCATAGCAGCCGCCAGTTTTCCGTTTTCATCAAGATACCATAACGGTTTACGGGTAACCGTTTCAGCTTCATCCGGCTGTTTTTCCTTGTTCTGTTCAGTCTGACTGGTGCGCTGATGCTGTCCTTTACTGCCGCCCGGCGCACCACCGCCGCCGCCCGGAGGCCCGCCGGCTCCCGGAATTCTGCCGCCGCCGCTCATAAGACTGGACAGACCGCTTTCTTTGTTCTCTGTACCGTTTTTCCCCGACGATTTATTTTTAAGCTGTTCGTCATACCGGACCAGTGCCGCATTATTTTCTTCCTGCGTCATATTGGGCGGAAGGCCTGCGGCAAAAAGAAGTCTGTTTTTCTCTGCATCAGAGAGCGTCGAAGGAGTAAAACGCAGCGCAGCGCTCGGTACCGTAAGAATGTCGTCTTTTTCTTCTTTTATAAAGTTTATATTTGCAGTCATTCCGGGAAGCAGTTTTCCGGACTTGTTGTCAGCAAGTATAATAACGTAGTAATAGACCAGGTTGTCGCTTGTTTCAGGGACGAGCCGTACTTCTTTCACGTTACCCGTAAATTCAACTCCCGGAGCAGCTTCGACAGTAAACATTACTTTCTGTCCGGTTTTGATGGAATTGATATCGAGCTCGTCGACCTCCGCTTCTATTTCCATCTGTTCCAGATTGCCTGCAATCGTAAAAAGTGTCGTTGAGGAAGAAACAGAACCGCCGGTAACACTCGATCCTGCATCAATTTCGCGGGAGAGAACAATACCGTCGACAGGCGAAGTTATATATGCGTACTGATTGATTTCCGTCGTAATCTCTTCAAGAGATACTTCCGCCGATTCCAGTTCGGCTTTATCTATACGCAGTGCAGCAAGTGCCGATTTATAGTCGAATTCGGAAAGAAATCCTTTGTTGAAGAGAGTTCTGTCGTTCTGTACTGTCAGGTCCTGAAGATCATATGCCGCCTGAGCCTTATCGACAGATGCTTTTGCGGATCTTTCCTTAAGTTTCAGCAGATCAGTATTAATTGTTGCAAGCAGCTGCCCTTTTTTTACCCGGTTGTTATAATCGGCATATACTTTTTCTATACGCCCGCTCATCTGAGCAAGCACATCAACAGACGAAACGACGGCAAGCGTTCCGGTGCTTGCTACCGTACTTTTTATAGAACCCTTCGACAGCGTCGTATATTCATAATTCTGTTTCTTTACCGCCGTCTTTCTGTTCTGGCATGAAATCAGTACACTGTTCATGGCAAATAAAAAAAGAACAGCAGATGAGGTAAATACTTCCTTTTTCAGCATATGCATTATTCCCCGCAATCCGAGCTTTCTCTACGGCAGAATATTTTCCACCGTTGCATACTATTACACTAAATTCAATCATACGTGCTGTCAATCAAGTACACGGATAATATTCCGTTTATGAGGATGAATAAATTGTTATGATTAACCAGACTTAAAGAAAAAGGATAAATTTCAGGATCAGCACAGACTGCCGGGCGGCAAAATTCTTCCGGCTGAAGGTCATAGATATGACTATTTCTCACGGTGACTTACGGCAATTCTGTCAAAATCATCGTTGATTTCCTGAAATACACTCACAATGGCAGGGTCAAAATGAGTTCCGCCTGATTCGGATATAATTTTTACAGCCCTCTCGTGCGGAAACGGAGGTTTATACGGACGCCTGCTGATAAGTGCGTCGTACACGTCGCCGACTGCCATAATCCGGCACGACAGAGGGATGGCAGTCTTCCGCAGTCTGTCGGGATATCCTGTTCCATACCATTATTGTTGCTACACCAGTACAGATACTGCTCACAAGTAAATCGACAAGTTTCTTCCGGTCAATTTTCATGGGGTTTTCTTTCTATATTGTTTATAACAGACAACAGCCCGATTTTTCTAAAAAAGTTTCCTTATAAAGTATAACATCAGTTTTTTACTTCTCAACTTTCTGCGTAAAAAATTTACAGAATTTTATTATCACTGTTCCATATTATTTACAAATGAACTATTCTCAGCTATGGTCACTACCAGTAGAAAAAGGCAGCCATAAATGAATTATTATATTTTTCAGGATAAAAGTATTCTCGTAAAGACAGGTTCGCATTTACTGCCGGATGTTCATGTATGGAAGAGATTCTCTGATTCAGGAACGTTTAACGATACGTTTATAGAACGCATGTATTCATATACGGCATCTTCACTACAGAACGAAAACAAAAATGAACTTCCGTCAGGTTATGAATTTATCCCGCTCCGTCAGTATTTTGCAGAAAACAGCGACGACGACGGTACACGCGCCGGACGGGCATCTGCTCTGCTGAGCTGGCGTTCAGCATACGCGTTCTGCCCTGCATGCGGCGGACCGCTCAAAGACGACGAGCATCTTACAGCCCGCAGCTGCACCAGATGCTGCAGACAGTATTTTCCGCGTATAGAACCGTGCATCATCGTACTCATTACACGGGGAAATGAACTGCTGCTAGCACGGCACAAAACGCGTAATCAGGATATCTATACGTGCATTGCAGGATTCATCGAAACGGGAGAAAGTGCAGAACACGCGGTCATACGGGAAGTACATGAAGAAGTAGGACTTGAAATACAGAACCTCCGGTATGTGGGAAGCCAGGGCTGGCCGTTTCCCGACCAGCTTATGCTCGGTTACCGTGCAGAGTACAAAAGCGGCGAAATACACGTACAGGAATCGGAACTGTATGAAGCGAAGTGGTTCACGCGCAACGCACTTCCGTCGTTTCCGAAAGCCGGCAGCATGGGCTGGCGGCTCATTTCGGGTATGTACGACTGAGGGCGTACTTTACCGCACGTATTTAATCACAGTATTCTTAAAACTGTATTTTGTCTTTGTCCGCAGGACCAACTACGGCAAACCACTGGTACGTATTGTCGACCCAGTATTTCTTAAACGCCTTTTCAACTTCATCCGCGGATACTTTGCCGATTTGGACAATCTTTTCATCAACGGTATACGGATCGCCGAATTCGAGCAGGCTTGTCGCAATACGCCCGGCCACACCGCCGTTTGTCACAGACGAATCATAGAAAGAATTAATGTACTGATTCTTGTATCCTTCAAGTCTGTCGGCAACCGGTGAAAACCGATAGCTGCCGTCATCGTTTTTCCCATCAATTACTTTTCCCGACGCAAAAATATCCTGCGCTTCTTTTTCATACTTAACAACACCGGCAAGATCGCTTGCTTTGAAAATATAAACATCCGCCAGTCCTGCTTTCATCGGTGAAATTGAACAGCTCGGAGTGTAACAGGCACCATATTTTTCACGCACGACATTGTACAAAACCTGCGAATACATGGAAGCAGCTACCGCAGCAGCTGAAAGATCAGTACTGTCGATTGAAGGACCTGCATATTCTTTTTCAAGATAGCCGGTACCTGCGGCTGCGTCGCTTGTAATAACGACAGGCGTACCTCCGATTTTGAGAGGTGGTATGGTCTGAGATGCAAGTTCATACGTCTGTGCCGCTATTGTTCCGAGTGTCCCGTCAAGTTGTTCCGCAAGTTTTTCCGTATCAAAGTTTCCGACTGCAACTACCATGATGCGGCGTGCATCCATATCCCTGTCATGCAGTCTTTTCATATTTTCAATAGTAATGTTTTGAATTGAATACGGCTTTACGACGGAACTTACTTCATACGGATGTCCGCTGAATACCGTCTTTGTTACGGTATAGCCAAGCATGCTCTGAGGATCAGTCTGAAGCTGCTGTAATTCCTGCTTATAGTTGGTCATAAGTATTTTGTACTGATCCTCGTTGTACACGGGATTGATGAATGCGTCGGTAAAAACCGGAAGAACTTTGTCAAAATAATAATCTATACAGCTCATTGCCAGAACAGAGCCTTCGCGGGAAGACGATGGTGATATCGAAAAACTCATCTGATACGCAAGCTGCTGCAGTTTATCGTAACTGTAGTTTTTTGAGCCGTACGTCATCATGATGAAAAGTGCATTTTCGAGTCCCGATGTTTCTCTGGTAAGATAATCGGTTCCGCCCTTTACGATGACGGCAAGAGCAAGTTTCCGGTTTGCCGTGTTTTTCTTTACGTAAAGCGGTATCCCGTTGGAAAGCGTAACGACCTGTACATCCTTAAGATTTTCCACAGTCTCCGCAGAAACGGTCTGAACGGCAGTTCCGCATAACGCAATACAGAATACGGCACGCAGTAAAATATCTTTCCCGGTTATTGATTTCATTTAGATGCCTCCACGTCTTTATATGCAGGATCTTCATACCAGAATGCCGTATCCTTTGTAATTTCAGTAAATCCCGCATCGGCGAAAGCCTGTTTCTGCTGTTCATAGACAGCAGAATTAACAAGAACCGTCACAAGTGCATTCTTTCCCTTTATATATTCAGTAAGAAACGCATCTATCCCGTTCTTATCGACTTTCATCATATTTTCCACATAGTGATAATAATAATCGTCCGACGCTGTTATCCACCAGAAACGGAGATTACTCTTTACCTGTTCTGCGGTTTCAGAATTGTTTATCCAGTCATCCTGCATCTTCTGGTGAATCTGATCAAACTGCTGTTTTGTAAATATATCTTTACTGCCGAGTATCTGCGGGACTATGGTATCAGTCAGCGTTTTAAGGAAAAGCTGTGAACGTTCCGGCAGATTCGTATCAGGGTCGGTCACGAGAGCACCGAAATTAAGAATGCTTGCTGCCCGTGTAGTCTGGTACCCTTCCCACACGTACTGCTGGTCGGGAATACCCAGTTTTTTTTCATCCATCATTGTCTGTACATATATGCCCTGAGGATCCTGAAACAGATACCCGGTAACATCCGCGGAATATGTAGATGCAGCATCACGCCCTGCATCAGGTCCGCGGAACATCACGGAAATCTGGGCAATCTGCGGTGAAATTTTATCGTACGGCATCACCTGGTACACGATATGATCAAGCGGTTCGTCCGACTGAGATGCCGGAGGGACAGCCCACGGATCGTCTCCTTTCTGCCACGAGCCGTACAGCTCTTTTGCAAGTCCGTACACCTCGTCGGGATTAACGTCTCCGCCGACAAAGAGTGCCGCATTATTCGGAATATAATATTTTTTCTGTATGTCTTTGAGCTGCTCAACAGTTGCACGCCGTACAACATCAGGAGCACCTGCCGCATCGGTACGCCACGGATATTTTGGAAAAAGTGTCTTCCGTATGTCGCTTGCATAAATTGTATCAGGATCCGCAAGCCCTCCTT
>JBAYAJ010000067.1:0-12175 GCA_041669845.1 Treponema sp. | reverse complement strand
AGCGTTACAGGAAACTTTGACTGGTTTCATGGAAAAGAAGTTATATACCATGATGAAAAGAAGGTATATGAATGTTTATTTCATGGTGGAAGTATAAAATAGAAGATAATCCGAACAGAGAAGTGGCTGTTTACCGCATCTTCTGTTTTTTACGACAGGAATCCACACTTCGTATTTTGCGTGTTTCGGATCGTGAGTCAGATATACTTCGATGTCAGGACCGTTATCGTACTCATACCCTGAAGACGGCAGCCATTCGGTGACGATACGCTTCTCAAGCAGCTGAATATCCCTGAAGTAAAACATATTCCGTCCGGTCATTTGAAATACAATGACCGGACTTTTTGTGTGTAAAGCATATCTCTCCGGATTGATGCATTAAGTCTTTTATTTCGGAAATCCAGGACATTTAACCTGAATGTCCTGGATATTTAACCCGGATGTCCATGATATTCAAGTTAAATATCCGTGATATCCGGTTCTGTTTTTTGTCATGCATATGACTTACGGGTTTACATTCCGATTCTTGCCAAAATCGGCCGCTTCCGTTATGTTTTAGGTATGATACTGTGTATTGTTTCCGCTCCATGCAGGGTCTGAGAGATACGCTGCCGGTTTTTAATAACCTGCGCAGCATTTCCTGTATGGAGAAAAAGTAATTCGTTTTCATCTCTCCGGACTTTGCATTTCTGCTTATTTTTCAGTATTTATCAGGAGCAAAGTCAAATGAAACATAGTAATTCATTCTTATCTGAGGCAAAAGCTTTTCTGCTTTTGTGGAGTACTCAGTCGTTTTCCGAACTCGGCAGTGCGATGACAAGTTATGCGCTTGTCATTTGGTCGTATGAGCAGAAAGGATCCGCACTTGCGACATCTCTTCTCATGATCTGTTCCTATGCGCCGTATGTCATTCTGAGTATATTTGGCGGAACTTTAAGTGACCGCTGGAACAAAAAACGCATTATGCTTGTATGCGATACTGTTGCAGCTATGGGAACTGTTACCATCTTTCTGCTGCTGAAAACCGGTACGCTTGCGTTATGGCACCTGTACGTTCTTAATGCCCTGAACGGGTTGATGAACACTGTCCAGCAGCCGGCATCGGAAGTTGCAGTTACGCGTATTCTTCCGCGGAAGTATTATCAGAAAATCGGCGGCTTGCGGTATCTTTCTAATGCGCTGAATTCAATAGGTACCCCCATACTTGCGACTGCGTTTCTTGCATTCGCAGGAATGACGGCCGTACTCTGTTTCGATTTGCTGACGTTCGCAACAGCATTCATTTCACTGCTGTTTTTTATCAAAATTCCGGAGGATACTGCATCAGAAGAAAAAAAAGAGTCGTTTATAGCGGCAGCAGAAACAGGAATAAAATATCTGCACAACAACCGCGGTATTTTTGATCTGATTCTGTTTCTTGCATGCATCAATCTGACGGCATCAATGTATCAGGCAGCGCTTCCTGCCATGCTTCTCTCTCGTGTAAACGGAGGACAGAAGGCACTCGGCATCGTAAATGCAGTTTCAGGCATAGCAATGCTTGCAGGAAGCATTATGGCGTCGTTTCTTGGAAAGCCGAAAAACCGTGTCAGAGTTATCTGCAATACACTTCTGTTTTCCATGAGTTTTGAGAATTTTATTCTTGCGTTCGGCAGAACCGTACCGGTGTGGTGCACGGGAGGCTTTCTCGGATGGATTTTTATTCCGCTCATGAGCACGAATCTTGATGCTATTCTCCGCGAAAACATTCCGGTCGGCGTACAGGGACGGGTATACGCGGCACGAAATACACTGCAGTTTTTCATGATTCCCATCGGGTTCTTTCTCGGAGGTTTTTTCGTGGACAAGGTGTTTGAACCTGTTATGCGCATACAGCGTACGGGAAGCATCCTGCTCCTCCTTTTCGGCAGTGGGAAAGGTTCCGGAGCAGCGTGTTTCTTTTTCGTGATTGCGTTCCTGGGTATATTCACCTGCGTATTCTTCAGACGCGACAGGAACCTGTGGAAACTGGAAGAAAAAATATAGAAACAGTTTCCGGCAGTATAGACTCTGCTCATAGTAAAAAATACGGATCAGGTACAGACTATAAAATTATTCTGTCTGAGGTCCGACTGTGAAGTTACTCTATGCTGCAGGTCGGCACTGTCCACAGAATTAACAGAAATTCCTGAAAAAAACAGGAACAGCGTCAGCAATGATGACCAGATAAAACATACAAAGTACTTGACCTGAAGTAAACTCCAGACTATATCCTGTAGACAGATTTTATCACGGACTTTACACAGGAGATATAAAATGACGATTGCGGAAGTTTCCCGGAAATATGACATCACAATAGATACACTCAGATATTATGAACGCATAGGTCTTCTACCTCCGGTAGCCCGCGATAAAAGCGGTTTCCGTGATTTCTGCGAAGTTGACTGCAACTGGGTTGAATTCATAAAATGCATGAGAAGTGCAAGTGTTTCCATCGAAGCGCTTACTGAATATGTTTCTCTTTTTCAGGAAGGTGACTCATCGCATGCGGCACGCAAAGCGCTGCTGAAAGAGCAGCTTTCAGAACTGGACAAACACATCGCAGAAATGCAGGCAGGCCGTGAACGGCTTGCCTGGAAAATCGCGCATTATGAAGACAAAATGAAAGAGACCGAAAAAAAACTGCTTTAAGTGAACCTCTAAAGAATCACCAAAGGTGAGTTTTTAGAGGTTCACTTAATAGTCCTTTACGATTCCATTCCGAGACCCAGCTGTCTGCATGCCTGACAGATCAATTCAACAGTACCTTCAATACCGAATTTTTCAACATCAATCATCAGGTTACGGCCGTGACGGTCACCCCGGTTACGGCCCGTAACATACCGGTAATAACCGTGGCGTCTCTCATCTATTTTTGCAATAAGCTTTTCAGCCGCCCTGTGGTCGAGTTTATAGGCTTCCGAAACATGATGAATCCGGTATGGAAGAGGTGCATATACAAAAACATGCAGGACTGATGGAAATTCAGAAAGAAAAAAGTCTGAACACCGCCCGAGCAGAACACAAGATTCATGGTTCGCAATATCGCGGATCACATATCCCTGAGCTTCAATTGCTTTTTCCGTATAAAAACATTTGTCCATACCGTAGTCGAAGTCGTCGTTGTTAAGTACCATTCCGCCTGAAATCCCCGCACGGAGTGCAGCACGGTCCACAAGTTCATGGTCATAGAAACCGACTCCGAGTTTAGCTGCAAGCTGACGGCCTATTTCTCGCGCGTTACATCCGAATTCCCGGCCGAGTGTTACTATTACCTTCTTCATAATTCCTCCTGATACAGCACGAACGGATATTGTGCTCCGGGATCACCGTTTACTCTGGTTGCATTTCCGTTCGATATATTTTGTCAGAATACCGAGCGGGATACAGATGACCAGATATACAATTGCAAGAATCGTATACGATTCTATCGTAAGAAAAGTCTGGGTGCAATAAGCTTTCGTTGTAAGTAGAAATTCGGGAACAGTGATGTATGCCATAAGCGACGTATCCTTAACAAGCATGACAAGATAGTTTCCGAATACCGGAATTGAACTGCTCAATGCCTGTGGAACAACGACACGCATAAGCGACTGATGTGGCGTAAATCCGAGTGCAAGAGCCGCTTCCATCTGCCCTTTGTCGACGGAAATAATTGCGCCCCGTATAACCTCTGAAATATACGTACCGTAGTTTACGCCCAGGCCGATAGTTCCGGCAACAAGACTTGTCATATTAAGTTTAAATCCGTGGAAGCCTAAAAGTTCCATAACAAGCTCAATGAGAAGCGGAACTACATAGTACATATACACAAGCTGGACAAGAAGCGGTGTTCCGCGGATAAGCTCCTGAAACAGTATGACAACGCGTACCAGCACTTTATTCTTCGAGACCCGTGCAAGTGCCAGCAGGAAACCAAATGCTATTCCGATTATGAATCCGATAATAGTTGCATAGACGACTATAAAAAGCGCATTCCCAAGAAGTTTTGGAAGCAGCTCTGTAAACGCTTTTGACCAGTTTAAATTCTGCAGTACATTCATCGCAGCTCCTCCCTGTTATTTATTAAGTATGCGTGAAAGAAACGTCCGTGTCCGTTCGTTCTTTGGTGCAGTAAACATCTCTTTGGGAGAACTGTCCTCAACAATATAACCACAGTCAACGAAAACAACCCTGTCAGCGACGTCCCTTGCAAACTGCATTTCATGCGTAACAACCGCCATCGTCATGCTCTCCGCTGCAAGTCCGCGCATGACATTCAATACTTCCCCTACAAGTTCGGGATCAAGTGCGCTTGTAGGTTCGTCAAACAGAATGATTTCAGGATTCATGGCAAGCGTACGGGCTATTGCGACACGCTGCTGCTGACCGCCGCTCAATGTTCCTGGATAGACGTCCGTCTTAGATTCCATACCGACTTTCCGGAGAAGTTCATATGCATGTTCCTCCGCTTCATCCTTCCTCTGATGCAGAAGTCCGCGCGGAGCAAACGTCACGTTTTCAAGAACCGTCATAAACGGAAAGAGATTGAAACGCTGAAAACACATACCAACGCGCTGCCGGTATTTTGGTACATCGAATTTTTTTGCAAGAATATTCTGTCCGTTGTACGTAATAGTACCACTTGTCGGTTCTACAAGCAGGTTCAGGCACCGCAGCAGCGTACTTTTACCGCTTCCCGACGGTCCGATAATGACAAGAACTTCTCCTTTTGAAATATCGAGATCTATGTTCTGAAGCACATTCAATTCGCCAAAACTTTTCTTGAGACTGCGTACTTCAAGCAGCGCCATATATACCTCTCTTGGCACTGTTCAGAATTATTAAAAACAGCCCCGGGAATGGACGGGCTGTAAAGCACAGGCCGTATCCCGGCAGATATTTATACTAATTCAGAACGACTGCCGTTTTCTGTTAATTAGTCATCACGTGAATTGACCGTACACAGACGCTGTGCAGGATCATTTGTAATTGTGTGAAGTTTCGGATCAAGACCATATTTCTTAAACACAGTGTCGATGAAACCTTCATCGCGGAGTGTCATTACAACGTTATTAAGTTCCTTCATAAACGCAATATGGTCGAACGAAACGGCCGGAGCGATACGTCCGATCGTTTCCGGTACATCCTTATAACCCGAACAGAGTTTAAGTCCTTTAAGTGTATCGGGCGAATTGGCAAAGAGACTTTCTACGACCGTACTGTCGGTAAGGAATGCGTCGATTTTACCGTACTGAAGGGCAACAATTGATTCGCTTTGATCCCCTGTGGCTACGGCATCTTTAATAAGGCCGTCTTTCTGCCAGCCCTGTACCACATACTGCCATGCAGTTCCTTCCGTATAGCCGACGCGGGTTGTTTTCGGATCAAACGTCGACTGGCCGTTTACAGGACTCTTCTCTGATGCAAGAAGACCGCCGCCCTGTGTGTACCAGATGTCGCCGAAATATACTTTTTCACCGCGGTCTGCACGGGTATACATACAGTCTGCAATAATATCGATGTTGCCGTTGTTGAGATTCAGGATAAGTTCACTGAACGGAATCAGCGCCATTTCAACTTTCTGGATTCCGAGCCGCTTTGCAGCTTCTTTGATGATTTCGGCGTCTACACCGTCGAAGCTTCCCGTTTTCTGATCAATGTAGGCAAACGGAGAATCGCCCGACGAACCTACCTTGAGCACACCGTTTTTGCGGAGCTGCTGAAGGAACGGACTCGCACCGTCTGAAGAGGTTTCTGCAGCAGCCGGTTTTACTTCTGTTTTTTTGCTGCACGAAACGGTAAAAAATGCTGCCGCACAGACTGCCAGTACTGAAAGTACTATGTAATTTCTTCTCATAGTGATACCTCCTGAGATTTTTTAAAACAAAAAAAGACGCCGTTCATAAGCCACAAGAATGGCTGTAAACGACGTCTTTGTCATGTTTTAGCTGAAATATGGACTCAACATAGCGGAATACTTTTAAAGTGTCAAGGGTTTTAAATAATATTTATCTGAAATTAATATAATTAAACAAACTCTTCTACTTATCTATTTGTGCTTTGGCCGGATTTTTTTATAAATTTATTTTGTCCTGTCGATAAGCTCCCGTATGTATAATGCCGTACGTATACGATATCGTACCTCAGCGTCATCAATATCTACCCCAAGAATTTCTTTGACCTTATGAATACGGTAGTTTACCGTATTCCGGTGTGTAGAGTTTTCCTGAGCTGCCGCTGCTACTCTACAGCTGTTGTCTATGTATAATCTGAGAGTCTTTAAATAATCAGCGCGTTTATCGGTACCAAGTACGGCCAGCTTTCCAAGTATGTCTTCATAATACTGTTCAAGTACTGTACGGTCCGGTATCTCGGAAAGCAGTTTGAATATACCGAGACCACTGTAACAGGACAGCCGTTCACCGTCACGACAGAAACGGAGTGCAAGAACAGCATGTTCATATTCATGAAACAAACCGGCAGGCGACGGACAGGTTCCGGAAACCGCCGTCTTCATAAGACGGAAATACTGGTCTTCAGAAGAAATACTGCTGATCACAGCACCAGGCTGCTCAGGATTGTCATGAAATACGTAGACAACTTTATGATCGTGAATAAACCAGCAGAAACGAGACTGTGGAAAATCAAGCCTTGCATTAAAAGAATAGTCAATATACCGGAAAAGTTCATCGTCGCTTTTTCTGAAAAGTTCTTCCGGAAGTTCAAGAAGAACGATACCGTATGATACGGCTTTATCAAAGCTTGTATCTCCGAGTTCTGCGGCATCAAATTTCTGCGGATTAAACAGCGCGTTATAAAACAACTCGGAAACAGTTTTTCTTTTCTGCCGTTCACTTACAATACGGTTACCGTAATCCTGCATGATATCTACTATGTGGATTTCCCATGGCATAGAAAAGAGCGGAAAATGGAGCGTATCGCAGATTTTTTTTATCTCTTCAGGAATCTCGTTAACATATTTTCCCGTATTTATAATGAGCCCCGCAGCATCAAGTTCGTGGAGACATGTTATAAGACGAGTCAGGTAGTCCACGGCATACGCATATCCGTCAGATACACCGGCAGGCTTTGTACGTTCAATGTTCATGCCTGTTGTAAGGGCCAGTTCTCCTCCGCGTATAAAGTCGATTGTGCTCGTATCTTCCGTGTAATACATCCAGCTTACAGGATGACGCATCCCCTTCCTGCCGGCCAGAAGCTTAAGCCGGTACAGGCCGGCAGTCGAATTGAACAGCGTCTGAAGTGTAAGAGCCATATTCTTTCATCCTTATATTTATGCTTATAGCACAAATTTTATAGAGATATTTATGCAGATATCGGCTTTATTATATTTTTTTATGTGCTAATATGCAACCGAATATTATTTTTGCATGTTTTTGAGGAGGCTCTGTCATGCTGAAAGATGAATTACCAAAAATCATTACTGAAAAACTACCCGGACCGAAAGCTGAAGCTGTAATCAAACGCCGTCAGGCCGTTGTTCCGAATGCCATACGCTGTGTTTATCCGTGCGTCATCGACAAAGCCGCCGGTGCAATGATACAGGATGTCGACGGAAATTATTTTCTGGACTGGGTGGGCGGTGTTGGTGTATTGAATGTCGGATACACACATCCTGAACTCGTAAAAGCTGTTCAGAATCAGGCCGAGCGTTATTTTCACGGCATGTTTAACATCGTAACTCATGAAGGATACGTTGAACTTGCAGAGAAACTCGGCGCACGCGTTCCCGTCCGCGGAACACATAACAAAGTTATGTTCGCAAACAGCGGTGCAGAAGCTGATGAAAATGCAGTAAAAATTGCACGTGCATATACAAAACGTCCGAACATCATCGTTATGTCGGGAGCTTTCCACGGCCGCACACTGCTTACTATGACAATGACGTCAAAAAAAGCATATGCAGTCGGACAGGGACCGTTTCCTGACGGTATATACCGCGCAGAATTTCCGAACCTGTACCGGAAGCCGGAAGGCATGCCGGACGACAAAGCAATTGCATATTACGTCAAAAAATTTACAGACGTATTCGAAGAATGTTCTCCGGCACAGTACGTAGCAGCGGTCGTTATAGAACCACTGCAGGGTGAAGGCGGATTTATCCCCGCTCCCATTGAATACGTAAAAGCTGTCCGGAAAATCTGCGACAAAAACGGTATTATGCTTATTGCCGATGAAGTTCAGTCGGGCTTTGCACGTACCGGAAAACTTTTTGCTTCCGAATACTGGAAAGACGCAGGCTGCGAACCAGATATTCTTGCAACGGCAAAATCAATCGCCGGCGGCGTTCCGCTCAGCGCAGTTATTGCACGCGATGAAATAATGGATTCTGTTCCGGGCGGTGTCATAGGCGGAACATACGGCGGCAATGCACTTGCCTGTGCTGCAGGTCTCAAAGTGCTGGACGTAATCGATAAAGAACATCTTATTGAACGTTCCAATGAAATCGGACGAAAATGCATGGAACGTTTCAATGCATGGAAAGAAAAATATGAATGCGTCGGAGATGTCCGGGGGCTGGGTGCTATGGTGGGTATTGAATTTGTTAAAGACAAAAAAACAAAGGAACCCGCACCGCAGCTGGTAACTGATATTATTCAGTATGCCGCATACCACGGACTTCTTATGGAAAATGCAGGAACGTACAACAACGTCATCCGTTTCCTTGCTCCGCTCGTTATTACCGATGCACAGCTTGAAGCCGGATTCAAAATTTACGAAGAAGCGATCCGTCATTGTACAAAGTAGAAATTTAGTAAAACACGGGGAACAGAAAAGTGAAACAGTTCAGGATTGTACCTAAAATAACAATATGCGCAACTGCGGGAGAATTCTGCAGTGAGTTCAAACCGTGTGCGGATGATCTCGTTTTTATGGGAAAATCTACAGAGAACTATTTTGCCGGAAAACTGAACGGCGCACATATTATATTCCGCAGCGACTACGGGAAAGGAGAGCCGACCGACATCATGGTGGAAAAGATCTATGATGATGTTAAAGACATTCCCTATAAACGTGTGATCGCTGTCGGAGGCGGAACAATAGTCGACGCAGCGAAACTGCTTGCACTCCGGACATTTCATCCTGTTCCTGACCTGTACGATAAAAAGATTCCGGCACTCCGGGACAAAAAACTTATAATAATACCGACAACGTGCGGAACGGGAAGTGAAGTAACCAATATTTCGATTCTTGAACTCACCGCGCGCGGAACAAAAATGGGACTTGCCGACGATGCACTTTTTGCAGATCACGCGGTGCTGATACCTGAACTTCTTACAGACCTTCCGTACCAGTTTTTCGCAACAAGTTCAATCGATGCGCTTGTCCATGCAACAGAATCATATCTGTCGCCTAAAGCGACGGCGTTTTCACGTACGTTCTCCATTAAGGCCGCAGAAATGATTCTTACGGGATATATGCAGATCCGGGAACACGGTCCCGATGCACGCCTCCCGCTCATGGAACAGTTTCTGCTTGCAGGAACGTATGCAGGTATTGCATTCGGAAACGCAGGTACGGGTGCCGTTCATGCAATGAGCTATTCGTTCGGCGCAAAATACCACGTACCACACGGCGAGGCGAATTATGCACTCTACACGGCGGTATTCAAAAAGTACCAGTCACTTGCTCCGGAAGGAGACATCCGGGGATTGAACCGTATAATCTCTTCTATACTAAAGTGTAGAGAGGCGGACGTATATACTGCACTTGAACAGCTTCTCGGCAGTGTTCTTGAAAGGAAACCTCTGCATGCGTATGGAACAACGGAACACGATCTTACCTCGTTTACTGAAAATACCATGACAAAGCAGGGGCGTCTTACGGCAAACAATTACTGTCCGCTGAATGCTGAACAGGTACTCGAAATTTATTCCAGCGTGTACTGAAAACATGAGGCAGACACCGGTTAATCGCAAGAAGCGTATCAGTGTCTGCTCCATGCATGCGTCGTATTCATAAGACCATACTCCTATTCCGAAAGTCTCATGCAGGACAGATGTAACCGGTGCAAGTCCGTTCGTTGTACATGAACCGTTGCTGAGTATGCGGTGTTTTGAAGGGTCATATGCCGTATCGTTCACGCCCACGACAACCGTAAGATCGTCATCCTTTGCTCGGATGCGGACAGATTAGCCTGATTACCGCTGTCTTAATATATGTCAGAAAATTATACAGCAAGCCGTATGCGATATCACAGAGCCTGCAGCACTTCCCTGTTTCTGCAGGCCCGTTGTATTTCACAGTGATATTATACCGCAGCTCCATGAACTGCATTCAAAAATCATGCAGAAGGAAAAAGATTTTAGAAAGGAAGAACTGTTCTTCTTTCTGATTGAGGAACTTATAAAAAACTACGTGGGTCAGACTATACTATTTTCCGGACAGTAGATACGGCTGCAGTAAAAGCAGCTGCCTGCTTTCTGCGGCAGATTTTTCAGATGTAGCACAAAGCTGCAATGCATACAGTGATTACGGTAAAAAAGCCGCTGCAACACAGGAACATGATTTTACCTATCTGGGGCTTGCATTGTACGGAAACAAGAAGCTTGTAAATAGTCTTACCGGTTCCATGCCGCTCCTGCGCTGATACCCTATAGATATTTTTACCGTACTATGACTATATTTACTATATATGAGTAACAGAATGCCGGTTTTATTTATCGGACACGGGTCTCCGATGAATGCAGTTGAAAATAATGAATTTACGGAAACATGGCGGACACTTGCAGGGAACGTATCCCGTCCATCTGCCATTCTCTCTATTTCTGCCCACTGGTTCACGGATGGGGAAAAGATACAGACGGCGCCCCATCCCCGGCAGGTATATGATATGTATGGCTTTCCACAGGAACTGTACAACGTCCGGTATCCGGCTGCCGGAAAACCGGAACTGGCGGAAAAAGTGTTAAAACTTGTTCATACTCCCGTCAGTGCCGATAATTCATGGGGAATCGACCACGGTACATGGGCCGTACTGTGCAGAATGTATCCGGCCGCGGATATTCCAGTCGTCCAGCTGAGCGTAAACCGCAGTGCCTCCCTGCAGAATCAGTTTGAACTAGGCAGGGAATTAGCGCCTCTCAGAAACGACGACATACTGATTCTCGCAAGCGGCAATATCGTGCACAATCTGGGCATGATCGACTGGAATAAACTGGACGGATTCGGCTGGGCTGATTCATTTGACGAAACAGTGAGGGATGCTGTTCTGGCGGAAGACGTGCAGTCAGTCATGAATGCTGCTTCTTCAGGGAAAGATGCCCGCCTCGCCGTTCCTACGCCTGATCACTTTATGCCGCTGCTGTATGCACTCGGTGCGGCCGGCAGCGATAAACCCGTTGTGTTCAACGATGCACGTACGCTCGGCTCTTTATCAATGACAGGTTTTATATTCGGATAAAACGCAGCCGGTACATATGTAGAAAAAAAGCCGGAATACTGATATATCTTTTTCATGACAGAAGCGGATTTTCAATTCAGCAGACAATCGTTTGATACAGTATCGTCGGAATATACTGATGCACGCCCCGACTATGATAAACGGCTGTTTCAGAGCATTGAAACAGTCAGACACTTTACCTCAGCTTCCCGTATCCTTGAGCTGGGAGCGGGAACGGGGATTGCAACAAGACAGATGGCTGAGCTGTGGCATCCGCATATAACGGCAGTCGAACCGGGTGAACATCTTATTGAAGAGGCACGAAAAAAACTTGCCGGTTACGACGATATTACTTTTTATACTACCACGTTTGAATCATATGATCCCCGGAACGTACGTTTTGACGCAGTTGTTTCAGCAACATCGTTCCACTGGCTTGATTCAGATACAAAATACAGAAAATCATCTGAACTGCTCCGAGACGGAGGGGTGCTCATTGTATTCTGGAATTACTACGGCAGAGACGAATCTGCATTATCAGGCACCATAGACAGGCTGTATAAAAAATACGGTATGTCTCAGCCCGGTACTGATATGCACAAGCTGCAGCAGAAAAAAATGGAAAACCGCAGCAGAGAAATTCAGGAAAACGGTTATTTTGACATTATTAAAGAAGATTTTTTTACCAGCCGTAGTACATATACCGCAGCCCGGTATATCAGTCTTTTAAAAACTTTTTCAGACCACAGCAGAGTGCCGCATATACATTCT
>JBAYAJ010000066.1:0-12235 GCA_041669845.1 Treponema sp. | reverse complement strand
GGCAGAAACATTAAAGTAGGCAAAAATATCCGCATTTGCATATCCGTCTACATTGATTGTCGTACTGTCTGCATTCCCGTATCCGATCAGATCAAACAGGTTTTTGCCGATGTTGCCTGTAGCGGATCCTTCTAGTCCGTATGCAGAACCAAGATGAAAACCGTTGGGAAGATTAAGATTCCAGAACAGTTCGGGAGCAGAGAACAGAGCATTTATCATGAATCCGTTTGAAGGCATTTCGTCTGCAATTTTCTGCAGATCGATAACAATGTCTTTTACGAGAAGATCTTTTATATTAAAATAATTATTCGTGAGTGCTGCCTGCGAATCAAAACCGATTTCAAAGACCCGGTGCGACGGATGAAGTGGATCAAGAGTGAATGCGGAAAGTGGAATTGTCAGTGAAAGAAGCACCGTAAAGAGTATAAGTGTCTTTTTCATTAGTTGTTCCCTCCATAGAGCTTAATGGTTCCGTCTGTAGTAATGACAGCCTGGGCTGTAAAAGCCACACTGGCATTTCTTGGTATGGAAATAGTTTGTTTCCCTGTTTCTTTATCCACGGGAATAACAAGTGTTACCACGGGCATAAAAGGATATGTGTTCAAAATATTACTTATTTCAGTTCCTGTCATTGATGCCTTTACCATAGAACCGGTCAGTGATATATCCCGTTCAGCAAAGATTGTGCCGTTTTTACCATCCGTAATCTTTGCTTTAAGATCATTAATTCCAAGATTGTTTGTCAGTCCCAAATTAAAACCAATATTTTTTATTGCATCAACATATTTTTCATAGGTTGATGTGTCGAACTGCTCTGTGCGACTGAATATATCCGTGCTCGTAATATTAGCAGCAGAAAGCATATCAATATTTATTTCTTTTTGTACAGTAAGTTTCAGCGGAAGAACAATGTAAACTGTCGCCGAAATTGTCAAACCGGAACTCTCCAGAGATGATATATCCTTATATTCAATAGTAATATCAGACTTAGTCCCGTTTGCAGGTGTTATGGAATAGTAAAGACGGATAGCCTTTGGTCTGCCGTTCAGAATACTGGCAAGTTCTGCATTTACAAGAGGATTTCCTTCTGATGTTTTACATTCTGCTATATTTGTTGTTACTGCAGAACTGCTGTCGGTTGTAAGTGATAACGAGTCTGGAGAGATGCTGCTGTTGCTTTCTTCAGAACCGAGAATATACGTGTCCAATGTTGTATCATCTGCTGCTGTAGCTGTCAGGTGAATTTTACCTGAGAAAGAGAGGTTTGACAGACTGGCAATTGAAGAAGGAATTTGAAGGCTCAAATACAGCGGCAGAGAGTCGATTGTAATATGATCGGTATCAAGTGCTGTCTGTATGGCATCCGGTAGACTGCTCATGATCGTAGTCAGATTAATACCGGTATCGTAAGAATCTTCCTGAGTAAGTTTTGTACTGTCCGCTTCCAGTTTATCCCAATTGAGCGTAAGTGTAAGGCCTGAAACTGCAAAGGAATACGTTGTACCTGTTGAAATATTTGTTAATGTGGCCTGTTTTTTTGTTGAATCATAACCAGGGAGTGTTATATCAACTGTGATATCGATGTTTGATGCATTTGAGACGTCGATGTTACCTTCGCTTTTTTTTATCAGCGAAAGTATACCGTTTGTAGTGTTTTCAGCGATTGTACCTGTTGCGCCGTCTGTACTGCTTATATCGAGGAAACCGGAGGACAGGGTAATTCCTATATCGTTTTTTGAATTTATACCAGCCGGTAGACCGTTTGTGTATGAGTTTATTTTTACGCCTGCATCTATATAATGTATTGATTTGACAAATCCTGACAGTGCAGAGGGGACCTCTGTGGTGTATGAATAAGTAGTTGTATAGCTGCTTGTGTCAATAGTTGCCAAACTGAAGGATGACACTGCACAGGAACCTGACATGGTCAGGTCAATACCCGATTCAGGAAATATAACCGTGGCGTTATCCAGTGCAATAGTGACTGTTCCCGTTACATTAAGCATTCCCGGTGTAAAAGATGCATTTACCAGATTGAGCGATTCATTTATGAGGTATCCGCCTGCTGTTCCGGAAGTGAAACTATTTATTGTTGATATAGCGCCTGATAGTCCAAGATTTGAGGTTGATGCAGTTACACCTGACCAGCCGCTCGGGAAACCACAGCTGATCGTAATACTGCCTGCGCCGATTGTTGCATTTACCAGCGGATTTGTGTTACTGACGTCGATGGTATTATTAAGCGCCAGAATTCCGGCTGAACCAAGTTCTTCGGATGACATAGTGAGGCCTGTAACTTCTGCAAGTTTTGTGTTGGAAAGAGATGGCGTAATAGTATAGTGATAAGTTGTTCCGGGCGAACCTCCTGTGATACTACCTGAAAAAGAGAGTGTCATTGAAGAAACAAGCGTCGCATCAGCAAGAGGAAGCGTTAATTTGCTACCGTTTACAACGGTAACACGTCCTGATGTAGAGATTGTTTTTCCAGTACTGTTTTTTAATGTCGCCTGCAATTCAAGCGATGTAATATCTGTTGAGGAGGCTGTTACGGTAAGAACCAGATTTCCCGAACGGTATGTAAGTGTGCTGAATTTAGGAGATGAAATTTTGAGAGAAACAGAAGGAATAACATCAGATGAGACAGAAACCGTGTTTCCTGTACCCATTCCATATACAGGGACATCTATCGGAGATAAAGACAGAGATTTGTCTATCTGGCTGCTTAAGTCGGGAAATGCCATATCCTGACTGAATGTTTTATTTATTGAAGGAATGACAAAATTCTGACTGATGCTTGTTGAAGTTGATGTCGATGTAAGGTCGACTCCGGCAAGTGATGAAGCAATATCGATCGTTTTATTGAGAACCGGATATTTAATAAGAAAGTTTTGAGTTGTCTCGTTTCCACCTGGATTGTAGTCATAAACTTTGATACCGGAATTTGTATTGGTATTAGCGGAAGTAATCTGTTTTTGAAGAGAATCCGTAGATATATATTCCGATAAATTTTTCGAAAACGATCCGAAATTAGCATTATATGTCGCATTTGTCTTTACCGATACGGACTGAGGAACCGACATGTTGCTGCAGGACGCAAGGAATAATACAGTGGAGACAAAAACCCCCACGGCTTTCAATATTCTTCTGTTCATAAGCTCTCCTTCAGGGATATGCCCCGAGAGTAATAATAACCACGCGTGTACTATTTTTAAATAAAATCTTCTCTAATGGTCTGCAACACGGGAATACAGACTCTCTACATATAATTTAACACAGTTTTATGAAAAAAACAACACATATAGGAGGTGCTTGCAAAAGCGTTCTGCGGTCTATAAGCCCGTATGCCTTCTCCGGTGCGAGATTGCTTTTGTACAGTGTAACCCAGACCTGTCCCCGCGGAAGGCAGTTACGGCACAGTCGGACCGGTATTTAGAACGCATGTGAACACAACAGTGGACCGCTGATTAAGCTGTTATGGTTTAATCAGCGGTATGTTTTTTTATGCAGTTACTTTTTTAACAGCTGGGCAAACGGATTGTATGTCATTCCGTCGTCGCTGCCCTGGTACTGCCGGTCATGCTGGCGGCCGCTGCTGCTGCGGGGCCGGTCATTGTGCTGTCCGTCCCTGTGTGCACCGCCGTTCTGCGGGGGACCTTTCTTTACGACGACTATTCTGCGTGTAGTACCGTTTTCATTGCCGGCTGTACTTTCTGTTTTTGCGCTGCCCATGCCGGTATGCCCTATGCGGCTCGCAGCGTCGCTTTTGAGCGACAGGCTTATACGTCTGCGGTCTGCGTCGAGTCCGATGATCGTAAACTCACGGATATCACCTACTTTGACGACTTCCATCGGATCTTTAACGAAACTGTCGCTCAGTTCGCTTACGTGAATAAGTCCTGTTTCGTGCAGACCTATGTCGACAAAAGCGCCGAAATCTACAACGTTCTTGATTTTCCCGGTGACTTTCATTCCCTCTTTAAGGTCTTCGAACTTAACGACTCCTTTCTGCATAATCGGGGCAGGGTAACCATCGCGCGGATCGCGGTTCGGTTTCTTAAGTTCGTCTACAATATCGTTGAGAGTTGTTTCACCTATGCTGTACTTTTCCTCAAGCTGTTTTTTCAATGCTGCGGAAATCTGTTCGTTCTTCTGGATGAGAGGAAAGACGTCGCGTGCTGCGTTGTAATTTTCCGGATGAACCCATGTATTGTCGAGCGGATCGCTGCTTTCAGGAATTTTAAGGAATCCTGCACACTGTTCGAATGCTTTCGGGCCGAGTCCGTTTACTTTTTTGAGTTCTTCGCGGTTCGTGATTTTGCCGTGCTCGTCGCGGTATGCGACTATTTTTTTTGCAGTTGACGACGTAATGCCGGAGACGTATCTGAGCAGCGAGTAGCTTGCCGTGTTAAGGTTTACACCGACCTGATTAACGACTGAACCGACGACTTCGTCGAGCATGTCGGAAAGTTTTTTCTGGTTTACGTCGTGCTGGTAAAGGCCGACGCCGATAGCCTTTGGGTCGATTTTTACGAGTTCTGCAAGCGGATCCTGCAGACGGCGTCCCATGCTGATTGCGCCGCGGATTGTTAAATCCAGTTCCGGGAATTCCTCGCGCGCAATGTCGCTTGCTGAATAGACTGAGGCGCCTGATTCGTCTACGACTGTATAGCGTACGTCTTTATAGTTTTCAGTAATCACTTTACTTACGATTGCCTGTACTTCCTGACTGCCGGTACCATTTCCTACTGCTACAACCTGTATATCATACTTGTCGATTGCTTCATTGAGCGCATTGTATGCACCGTCCGGATCCGCAACCTGTTTGATCAGGAAGTATCCGAGGTATTTACCGGTTTCGTCGAGCGCGGCACACTTTGTTCCTGTGCGGATACCTGGATCTATGCCGAGTACGCGGCTTCCTTTTATCGGCTGCGTCATGAGCAGATTCTTGAGGTTTTCGCTGAATATGCCTATTCCATGCTCGTCCGCTTCATCTGACTCGTTACTTCGTATTTCACGTACGACGGCCGGAGACAGCAGGCGTACCACACCGTCTTCGATTGCGTCCCCGTGGTATTTGTTATGAACCGGTACTTTCTTTTTAAGCAGGTCGACTGCGGAATCTACGTCGACGTCGACAGTTACTTCAAGAGCACTTTCCCGTTCTCCCCGGTTGATTGCAAGAATGCGGTGAGGCTTAACCTGATTAAGCGGTTCCGTATAATCCCAGTACATCTGGTAGACCGACGTTTTTGCTGCATTTTCGTCTCCGATTCCTTTTGTAATAACGTTTCCCGTCGCCATGTACAGCTTGTGTACGTCTTCGCGGTTTGAGGTATCCTGTGAAATCCGTTCGGCGATAATATCTTTTGCACCTGCCAGTGCATCTTCAACGGAAGCTACGGACAGTTCCGGATTATCGGTATTTTCCTTTACAAATTCTTCCGCCTTTGCCTCCAGCGCGGCATCATCGAGTTCAAGCATTGCATCGGCAAGCGGGTCAAGCCCCTTTTCGATTGCAGCCATACCGCGGGTCTTCTTCTTTTTCTTGAACGGAGCCCAGAGATCTTCAAGTTCTGTAAGCGTATTTGCGCTCATTGCTGCTTTGTACAGCGATTCGGTAAGTTTTCCCTGAGCAAAAACACCTTTCACAATTTCAAGCCGGCGGTCCTCAAGATTTTTGTACGTTTTGAACAAGTGGTCGCAGTCGCGTACCTGTACTTCGTCGAGTGAACCGTGTTTTTCCTTGCGGTACCGTGCAATGAACGGAATGGTACATCCTTCGTTCACCAGACCGATAACAGCGCTGACCTGCTGAACCTTAATATTCAGCCCGCCGGCAATTTTTTTCAAAATGTCAACTTCATTGACGGTTAAGGCGTCAATCGTTTCCTGTGTAAATTCCATAGAAAACCATTTTACGAAAATAACGGCAGCCTTGCAAGTGAATGTAAAAAGTTGTTTCTGTTATACGGGAATGGATAGACTCTTCGGTGTCTCCGATTTATAAAAAAGGCGGTTAAGAACATTTTTGCAGTTTTCTGACATTATTTCGTACAATTTTGGTGTAAGCAGTTGTTTTACAAATATATCAAGGCCATTTTCTCCCTGTCTGTTGATAAATGTAAAGATATAAAGCATTCCGTCAGTGGAAGCCCGTTTCATATACAGCACAGCGTCAGCTCTGATATGCAGCCCCTTAATAGTGAATTGAACGTTGTACAGTTTCTCATATTCTTTAACAGGACAGCCGGCTGGCAGTGTACAGGAAAAATGGCTCAGACTGATATCGTATATTATGCCGGTATACTGTTTTCCGTTTTGTAAAAAGGTGAAACCGCAGTTGTTGTCGCAGAGTGCACGTACATATTTTCGCCTGCCCATTGCCTGATTTGCGTAAAGAGTTTTTTCAATAATTCCAAAATTTGTTTTTTTCCGGTATTCAAGCTGAACGCATCCACATTTTATTCCTATGTCATATAAATAATACTTTTCCAGTGCAAGTCGTTCTTCGAGTGTCTGTCGTTTTGTATACACGACTCCCAGAAGAATTGTATCTCCGTATGATTTCTGGAGATGTGCAATGAATTCGGGCCATCTTATTCCGGAAACTGAAGCATCAATATTAAAGAAGAGAATTGAATCATGAAAAACCCGGCGGATAATATCGACCTTTTTTTCTATGGAGCAGGCTTTGTCATTCTCTATAAAATATGTTTCGAATCCATTTATAAGGTATTCTTCCAGATAGTTTTCAGGAAAAAGAGTCTGATCTGGCATTATAAAAAAAGTTTTTCTTGCGTTTATAATTTCAGACAGGCGTGGATTCAAGAAAAAGCCCCCGGCACAAACATCCGCCTTTAGTATAACACAGGTTTTTGAAAAAGCAAAATAATCATATTATGGTAGGTTTTCTTGCTAAAATGTAATAAAAAATATATACTATAAATAGTGAAGTTATTTTTAAACCTGTATGAGTTTTTAATAACTTTCTGCATCTGCAAATTTATTAGTATAGAGTTTATGGAAAATGAAAAAAGTTTTACGGCAATTGATTCAAAGCAAATCAGGGAAATAATCTCATTCCTTGAATTTTGTACGGATTCTTTTGTCTTTGCATATGATATCGACACAGATGCTGTTTTAGTTTCAAATGAAACGCTTACCAGATTTAATCTTCCATCTACACGTATTACGAATGCAATGAAGCAGATTGTTATGTTTGTAAGGGAAGATGAACGGGACACACTGATTCATAATGTCGGGAGTATTTCTGAGGGAGGTAAATCTGCTCCTTTGACTATATACCATTTTATTGATAAGAGCGGCAACATCGTGCCGGTAAGGATCCGTGAAAAAATTGTCCATGCATCAGAATCAGGTGGTGACAGGATTCTGATAGGAAGCATTTCTTTTATCGAGCAGCCTGTATTTGATGAAATCACAGGGCTTGAATCTGAAAAACAGGCATTTCTTGATTACAAATCACTTTCTGGCAGAAAAGAGGTACTTTCCGGATTTCTCATGGAGATTGATGTTGATAATTTTACCTCATTCAGCGAAAGAGAAGGGGGGGAAACCGGCGACGAAATCCTTAAAATTTTAGCGGAGGCCTGCCGCCTGCAGTGTACTGATGGAACCAGTGTATATCTGATGGCGGAACGGAAATTCCTGCTCATGAATTTGCAGCAGGGATCTGCTGATATAATGCGCCGTATTTACAGTAATTTAAAACGTGAAATTCAAAATGCGGAATATTCATCTGCATATAAATATATGTTTACTATTTCAGCAGGCGGTATTGCTTTATACAAGGAAAAGAGTGATTTATCTGAGATATTAAAAAAATTAACGTTTTCACTTGATACTGCAAAACTGTCCGGAAAAAATAATTTGTATTTATTCAATGCAGTTGAATATAATAATCATCTTTATGAACTTGAACTTGAAAATATGCTTCGAATTTCCACCAGTCAGAATTTCGAAGGATTCCGGTTATTCTATCAGCCGGTAATAGATGCCGGAAAAATGCTTGCAGCGGCCGGTGAAACTCAGGGAAAGTATGTTGTCGGAGCAGAAGCTTTGCTGCGATGGGAAAACAAAAATAAAGAACTGATAGGTGCTGACTATATTGTACCAATTCTTGAACGCAGCAATTTTATTATTCCCGTCGGACGCTGGGTTCTGATGACTGCCTGCGCGCAATGTTCAGCGTGGAATAAAATATTTCCTGATTTTCATATGAGTATCAATATTTCATATATACAAATGAAAAAGGCGAATTTTGTTGATGAAGTACAGGCTGCTCTGGAGAAAACGCATGTGACGCCCCAGAATATTATTTTAGAACTGACAGAAAGCGGGCATATCGACAGTGAACAGGTTCAGAAAATGATTGTGGAACTTGCAGCTCTTGGTGTTCAGATTGATATTGATGATTTTGGGACAGGTTATTCCAATCTGCGGTATATTCAGAATCTGCATGCGGATACATTGAAACTTGATTATACGTTTGTTCATAAAGCGGTGACGGGCGATGGAAAGGATCAGAAAATTATTGAGTATATTACAAAAATGGCTCACGATCTTGGTATGACAGTCTGTATGGAAGGTATTGAGTCGCATGCAGATATTCAGAGAATCGGTTATATTAAACCGGATAAATTCCAGGGATTTTTATTTGGCAGACCTGTGTGTGCAGAGCAGTTTGAAAAAGAAAATCTGTATTTCGATCGGAATATTCGAAGTATTCGTGGAGTGGGGTACTGATTAAATCAGGATGATTTAATCAGCGTGTTTTTATCACTTCGACCCGTTTATCAGATGAAATGCTGAATAGAATGATGTTCTATCATTTTAGTTTTTACACCTACAATATAACTGCCGAACATAGCGGTAAGAACGTCAAATGCAGCGGCAAATGAGCAGATAATAGAAGCTGCCGGTTTCAGCAGCAGGTATCCTGTTTCAAATCCCCGTCCGTACATTGTACAAAGTACCGTCAGTGCAATAAAGGGACCTCCTGCAGGAAAACCTCCAAGAAGGAATGACAGTATAAATGTCATAAACATAATCCATAGAATATCGCTGAACGGAATTGAAAGGTTTGCATAAGAACGCCATATTACAACAAAGCTGACCGTAGTAACAAGGGCAGCTCCTCCCCTCGCAAATATGGAAAACAACGGATAGGTAATTCCATTGATACGGCGCCTGATGCCAAGGCTTTCTTTTCCTGTACGGATATTAATCGGGAGTGTAAGGTTTGAATCGCCGCTGAAGAAGGCTGCGATGATTGAACAGGTGCTTGCATAGAGTACCCGGAACGGATGGGGATCATGACAGACGTAATGAAGAATTGCGGGATAAATGCCGAAAGCAGTGATGATCAAATCGCATGTCAGCATAAGTATAAGGGGAAGAAATGTTCCTCCTGTGATGACAGAACGGAATTGAATGGTCCAGCTGCACATGATTGCCACCATACCGATAGAGAGAACTTCTGTGAATAACGTGGCGATGTTATAACAGAGTTTTGAAAGTGAATCTGCAAGCGTAATAATAGGTTTGAATGTAATCTGGTCGCCTGTACAGGCGCCTCCGGCGAAACATGCAAAAAGAAATGAAGCAAGCAGCAGCGAACCGTTATTCAGCGTTTCGAATGCTGATGAAGGAAATAATGCCCGTATCATGCCGGCAAGATTCAATACGGCTGCATCTGTGGTTTTATCTACCGTGATGGGAATACGGGGAAGTCTGATTATCAGTATGGATAAAAGACCTACAAGGGTAAGAATAAGCGCCGACGCGACAATGACGATGAGAATCCATGAACCTGTCTTTAAAATCATTCGTGTGTCGCGCAATTTATTAATAGATGTCATTGCGGTAAAAAACAACAGCGGAACGACTATATATCGTCCGAAACGTATGACTATGTCGGTAATAAACACAAGACCTTTGTTTACACCGACAGAATTGAACGGAAGAATGAGCGAAAATGCAATGCCAAGAACTGCACCGATCAGATATTTTAACCAGAGTTTCATAAGGTGCAGTATACCACAGGCGTTATGCTTTGCAAATAACTTTTGAGCTTTTGCTTATTGTTCCATTATGGTATAATTTTTGGTATGAAAAAAACGATTTTGATAGCCGGAAAAGATTTTCCTTCCGGTGGAGATTTTGCCAGCGGTCTGGCTGGTGCAGGATATAACGTTGTTGTTACCGGTAGTACGGAAGCAGAAAATATACCAAACTCTGCCGGGAACATTTCTGTTGTAACATGGAACAGGCCGTCGTCTATTTCTGCGCGTTCGCTTATAATAGAGGCTGAAAATTTATTCGGTTGTGTTAATGAATCTGTTCTCTATTTTGATGCAGGTTCGTATGCGTCCCAGTTTACTGTTTTTTCTCCCGAGGAATGTACACGTGCTTTTGATACGATGATTTTGGGTTATGAATATCTTGCGATGGAAACGATTATCAGGCTTGAACAACGGAAAAGAAACGGTAAGCTTATTTTTTTATTGAAACATCATCCTTCAATGGAGGAAGCTCTGCATTCATCTGTTCTGCGCAGTAATACGGCGTCTCCTGCAGGACCGTTTGTAAGTGCCGCGCAGGCTGCATACGCTGCGTTTGCCGAGAATGTTGCTGCATTTGTCGGTGACAGACCGAACGTTACAGTGTTATTAATTTCCTGCGATATGAACAATGAAACTGCAGCAAAAGACGGTTCTCTTTCGTTGTGGCTTTCGGGATATCTTGAAGCAATAGATAATCTGAAAAACAAGCCTGGAGCAAAACAGGCTGTAAACTGGATAAAAGCTGGTGCCAAAGCACCTGGTTTTTTTTCATTATTTCACTGAGGGGGCGAGAATGGGTTCTGCCGATGGGTTTTATATTGACTGTGCTGTCCGTATAGCAGCAAGCTTCTTCTGTGGTCTGTTTCTGGGCCTTGAACGAAAAAAGCGTCAGCATACGGTCGGCATGCGGACGCTTATTCTTATCAGTATGTCGTGTTCTCTCATGGGAATACTTTCTGAATATGCTGCATCGGTATCTGCTGTCCATGCCGGGGATCCGACGCGTATTATGGCGGGTGTTGTTACCGGTATAGGTTTTTTAGGAGGCGGCGCAATTATGCGGCAGGGGCTGAACATACGCGGTCTTACGTCCGCTGCCGTAATATGGACGGCAGCAGCGCTGGGATTAGCGTGCGGTGCCGGCCTTTTCCTCCCGGCCGGAATTGTTCTTACTGCCGGAATTGTCTCTCTTGTTATGCTTGAAAAAGTTGAATGGCATTTTTTCCCTGCAGAAAAAACAAAGACAATCCGTCTGGAATACAGTGGAAGCAGCGTAAATCTGGAACTTGTGAAAGAAGTACTTGTAAGCAGCGGGTTTGTGATGCGCGATATGAATATGTCCCGGTCTCTGGAAAAAGACCGTACTGTTCTTGAATATTTTGTAAAATCTCCTTCATCCATGGATTCTCTGTCTGTCTGCAGGCGTCTTGAGAATACTGGTGTTTTATTAAACTTTACATTGTCCGATTAAAAAAACTCCGGCTGATGGTTTCAGCCGGAGAAACAAGATAGAGTGTATGAAAAAACTATAAAAACCGGATGATAAAAACTGCTGCGGTTTTTCAACCGGACAGCATTACTATTCTTTTACGCCGCCGGATGTTACACCGCTGATTATCATACGCGACATTAAAAGATATACGATTAGAAGCGGAATGATAGCGATACATATTTCCATATAGACTGTGCCGAGGTCAAAGTTCTGGTAATCGGCACTGCGGAGCTGGGCAATAAGAATAGGAACGGTTTTCTTATTTTTCTGACTGATAAGCAGTGCCGGCAGAAAGTAATTGTTCCATGAGCTGACGAATGAAAAAATTGCCTGAACAGCGATAGCGGGTTTCATCATTGGAATGACAATTGAGTTAAACGTACGGAATTCGTTACATCCGTCTACTCTGGCAGCTTCAACAATCGAGAACGGAAGCGTCGACTCCATGGCCTGATACATATAGAAAAAAACAATAGGTGCTGCAATTGCCGGAATATACAATGCGGCAAGGTTATCCATCATGTGCATTTTTATCATAAGACGGATAAAGCCGCAGGCAGAAACCTGTCCGGGAACCATCATGACCGCCATGATAAATTTAAATGCAAAACTTCTTCCCTTGAATTTGTACATGTAAATTCCGTAAGCAGTCATT
>JBAYAJ010000065.1:0-12239 GCA_041669845.1 Treponema sp. | reverse complement strand
TTCTGTCAGCAGTATATAACAGCATATAATGGGACGTCGGCAAGCGGTAAGCCCCCGGCTTTTGGTGCCGGTATTCCACAGGTTCGAATCCTGTCGTCCCAGTAATAACAATAGCGGTATCCTTAGGGACTGCGTTATTGTTTCATAAAGAAAAGCTTGCAGTTTTTCTTTAACTCCTGGATGAAATTCACCGGAGTTTTTTTGGGTTATTTTTTGTTTTTTTAAGGAGTCCTAAAATGGATCAGTTAATCATCAACGCGAAGACCCGTACAACGACGGGTAAAACCGCTGCGAAGAAGTTACGTGCTACAGGCCGCCTCCCTGCTGTCATGTATGATGCAAAAGGTAAATCAACAATGCTCGACATTGACGAGGTTGAATTTAATAAAATCTGGAGAACAATTACTCCGACAACTCTCGTTACTCTCAAAATTGACGGTAAACACGCCCACGATGCGTTTATAAAGGATACAGAATACAATCTGCTTCATGATAAAGTTCTTCATACGGATTTCTTTGAACCTGATGCAAAAGAAAAAATTGTTGCGACTTTCAAAGTTTCGTATACAGGAACACCGGCCGGTGTTTTAAAAGGCGGTTTCATGCTCAAACATCTTCCTGAGATAAAAGTTCAGGCTGTCCCCGGAAAGATACCTCAGGCTGTTGTTGCTGATGTTTCGGCTCTCAACATTGGTGATACGCTTCATGTAAAAGATTTAAAACTTGGCGAAGGTATTACAATTCTTACTGACGGAAATGCTGCTCTTGTAACAATTACACCTGCCCGTTAATCAGCAGGAAAAAGAAGGAAAGGGCTGTCTTATCAGGGCAGCCCTTTTGTGTTTTAAAAGGAATGTGTGGATGGAAAAGAGTGCAGGTTCTTTTGTAACTCAATTCGTCTCGGATGTACGGACCGCTTTGAGTTTATGCGGTTTTAGTCCTGAAAAAATTTCTGAAGCGGGCAAATCACTTGGAGCTGCTGTTTCCGGTGGTGCCGATTCCGTTGCACTTCTTGTATCACTTGCATATATTGCAAAAGAGACAGGGCTTCCGCTTCATGTCATTACAGTAAACCACAATATTCGTCCGGCAGAGGAGACAGGCGGCGATGCTGTATACGTACAGAGTTTGTGTTCCCGATTTGCTGCAGAAGGTTGTCCTGTCGACTGTACGTTAAGGGAACTTACGCCGGGAGAGGTCGATTCTACTGCAAAAATACGCGGAAACGGTATTGAAGAGGCGGCCCGCTGTCTGCGGTATAAGGCGTTCAACGATTTCGCCGGGGAAAAAAACGTTATGTGCATCTGCCTTGCACATAATAGAAACGATCAGCTTGAAACACTGCTTATGCGTTTTCTTCAGGGAAGTGGTGGATCATCGCTTGCAGGCATTCAGCAGGTAAGGGGAATATTCGTGCGCCCCATGCTCAATATTGCAAGGTGCAACATAGAACGGTTCCTTACTGAACAGCATATTTCGTGGCGCACCGACAGTACAAACAGTGATACTCGTTATCTGCGGAACCGGATCAGACATCTAATAATGCCGGAACTTGACCGTACTGTTCCGGGATGGCAGAAAGCTGTACTAGCGGGCGGGAAAAAAGCGGCAGATGCTGACGAAGTTGTTTCAGCAGAAGCAGACAGTGTTAAGTGGAAATGCTCTGGGAAAGGTGTACTCATGCCGCTTTCTGTGTTTACTTCACAAAAAAAGGCCGTGCAGGTACGGCTTTTTTACACTGCACTGGAACTGGCCGGTTGTAAACAGCGTATTCCGTACAGTTTTATTGAAAGAGTATGTATTGCTGCATCCGGGACTGCAGAATTCTGCGACAACTCAGCGGGAATTGCCGCAGGTATAAAAAACGGCAGTATTTTTGTAAAAAAGAATGAGAAACCGGCGACTGACTGTGGTTTTTCTGATATAATTGAAGAAACCGGTACGTATGAAATTTCGTGCGGTACTGTTACTGTTGTATATACCGGTGCAGAAGGCGTTTCTGTTTCTGCAGAGAATCCTGATGCTGCAGTTCTTGAAAAAATACAGCTTCCATTCTGCATACGAAGCAGGCAGCCGGGCGACGAAGTAAAGACTGCTTCCGGCGGAAGCAGATCCGTTTCTGATATTCTGTCTGACTGGAAAGTGAGTGCGGAAAATAAAGACCGGATACCGGTTATTCAGGAGCTGGCAAGTCCAGGTCAGCCGGTTGTCTGCCTCTGGGGGAGTGTATACGGATATGATGACTGGATTGTTTTACTGCAGGAGAAATAATATGAAAAAAGGTTTGTATGCAGTATTTTTTACAGCCTTTGCTGTTGTTTTTCCATTCACCATATCAGCAGAGGGAGATAAAACACTTGCTGCAGCAAACAGGAAGACTGCTGTCCGCTTTTTAAAAGCTGCGGAAAGCAGCCTGATAGAAAAGGACTGGAATGCTGCATATTCGCAGGCACAAATGGGAATTGCGTACGATGACTCTGTTGCAGATCTCTGGTATATAGAGGCAGTAGCACAGAACGGTCTTGGAAATCCCCGTGCGGAAATCCTGCCACTTGTAACTAAAGCGGTTACGGACGGCCAGTGGGTCGATTATAACAGAGATGGCGCGCGTATTCTGTACGCCGATCTGCTCTGTGATACAGGACAATATGAGCAGTCCGTCAATATTCTTGATGCATCCCCGCTTATATATTCTGCCGATGCCGAATATATAAGAATAAAGGCATATTATCGTATGAATACTCCGGGATCTGTTGCAAAAGCACGCAGCAGAGTTAATGGCGCAAGAAAAATTTATTCTGGAGATACCCGTTTTGCCCGGCTTTTTTTCCGGTATGAATATGCAATGAAAACAGGGCGCATTTCTCCGGAAGTGCAGGCAATTGCCGATTCATTTATTGTCCGGATGCCGGAGTATGACAATCCCGATGCAGAACTTGAAATATATGCGGCACTTTTTGCAACAGGCGGCAGACAGAAACGTATGCTGCAGGCGTTCGCTGCACATAATATGGAACATCCATTGTATGCAGGAGCTGCTCTTGCTGCAGGACTTATGACGCAGGCACAGGCTCTTGATTATTTCTGCAGATTTGCAGATAAAACGGTGTCGCTTTCTTTACTGAAATCATTTGTTCCGCTTATTACAGATGGAGAAACGAAAGCTGTTCTCAATGAATATCTTACTGCATACGGCGGTGTTCTGACTGTCGATACAGACGGAGATCTTGAACCGAATCTTACGGTACAGTACAAACGCGGCAGGCCACAGACGCTTACATGGGACAGTAATAATGACGGAATAAACGAATGGACGGCACAGTGCGACTTCGGTGTTCCGGTATCCGTGAGCCTTACCGGTGATGGAATCACGCTGTATTACGGAACATATCCGGCTGTTGTAAAAGCTGTATTTGAAGGAAAAAACGGGCAGGAAGGTCCGGAGACATTCATGATTGCAGACGAAACGTATAACTGGTCTCCATTTTCCATGATAGTACCTGAAGAGTTTAAATATAACCTGCAATGTGATTTTTATGTTCCTGAGGTTCAGGTACGTACGCCGGTGAATAAGGCAGCTGTTTTAAGTGCAGCTTCAAGTTATGAAATACCGTCCCGGGAACGGGAAAAAGGGACAATTTTATTTACAATGCAGAATGGACGGCCCCAGTCTGCAGACTATTATTCTGACGGAAAAATGTATGCACATACTGTATTTAAAAACAGCCTTCCCGTTATGCGTTCCGTGGATAATGACGGCGACGGAATCTTTGAAACTACCGAAACATTTGGATATGATCCTGACAATACGATGCACCGGACGGCATCGGACAGCAGTCAGATTACGGCAGATATGTTCGGACTGTCTCCTGAGTCAGGTATATACATAAAGATGATTCAGATTGATGTGGACGGAGATACTATCCCTGATTTTACCGAAGAATATCTTGCGGACGGGGGGAAGATTACGTCTTGGGATGACGATGCCGACGGCCGCTGGGACGTACGTTTTGAACGTTTTCCCCGGAAAAAGGGGGATCCTCTTGTCGAAAATACTTCATTTTATGTACCGCCTGAAAGAAAACTTGTTACTGTTATCAGTTACAACGGAGAACCGGTAAAGGTTTCATCCGGTGATTTAAATTATAATGTAATAGAGGGTACGAACGACGGTTTATACTGGATAGGAAAAGAAGGAACTCCTGAAGATGAAAAAAAAGCACTTGAAATGCTTAACCAGACGTCGTTACAAGGTGTTTCTATATTAGTAGAATCCGGCTCAAAACGTCTTCTTGCTGTGCGTGCCGGCGATAAATCGTACGTTGAGATTCTTCCCGACAGTACAGAAATTCCGCATGATTCAGATGAAATAAAAAACGGATCGGCCGATTGAGGTAAAAATGAAGAAATTTAAGCGATATTATGTACTGGTTGTTGTCTTTGTTTTGTTTTTCAGTTCATGCAGAACTCTTCATGAGCCGAAAGAGGTGTATCAGCCGCTGAATTATACGGAAAAGGATGTATATGAGAATGAGAAAACACGGATAGAAACGCTCTGTGAAACGAATCCAGTGAATGCCCTTTGGAGTGCTGAACTGCTGAAAGATCCGGAAATAATTTCATCATGTACCGGCGAAGTATTGAAAAAATATCATGAATCCATTGATGCAAAAGATTATTTTGCCGCATTGAAATATTACCGTTCCCTTTCCGCCGTTGGTTCTGAAATTGCAGCGTATAACGGAGTTACCGGCGACCAGCTTACCAAATTGAGTGTTCTGGGTGTTCCTGGGCTTACAGTTGACACGCAGCATCTGCCGAAGACAATAACAGACTGCATTAATGCCACAGTAACAATATGGGTAGACCGCGGCATTACAATCAAAGACGGCGCAGGCTATGCCGACAGGGTCATTGGTTCCGGATTCTTTATAGACAGACGCGGATATATAGTGACAAACCATCACGTAATATCCGATATTGTAGATCCGAAAAACGAAAAATATTCCCGTCTTTACATAAAACTTGCATCTGATGCTGATACACGTATTCCTGCAAAAGTTATTGGATATGATTCTGTACTTGATCTTGCGTTGCTGAAAGCCGAAGTTGATGCCCCGTTTGTCCTTGCGCTCGGGTCAAGTGCAGACCTTTCTATAGGGGACAGGGTCTCTGCAATCGGAACACCGCTTGGACTTGACGGTACAATTACGTCGGGCATTGTTTCTGCTGTAAACCGCAAGCTGTTTACGACCGGCAGTGTACTGCAGATTGATGCTGCGGTTAACTCTGGTAACTCCGGGGGGCCGCTTATTGATTCTCAGATGCGTGTACAGGCAGTCGTTTTTGCAGGAATGCTTCAGTATCAGGGGCTTAATTTTGCTATTCCTGTCGAATACCTCCGGCAGGATCTGCCGGTACTGTATCATGGAGGAAAACGTGATCATCCATGGACAGGTTCGTACGGGCATACAAAGAAGAGCGCGGACGGCAGACAGAATCTGGGACTTGAAATACAGTATGTCATGCCGGGCGGCAGTACTAGCCGTGCGCTGTTCCATGAAAACGACGTGATTACAGCTGTTGACGGACAGCATGTTGATTCGCTTGAATCTATGCAGGATATTCTCCGCGGTTATGTTCCGGATACTATAATCAAGTGTGCATATACGGATGACAGCGGCAGCGGCGAACGGCTTGTTTACCTTGATGCCCGCCCTGAGAATCCCGGATACGAAATTTACAGCAGCGATCTTATTTCAGGGTCATTTGTCCCGATTCTGGGCATGAAGCTTGCTCCGTCTTCGACGGTTAATAAGCATGCATATGCCATAACAGAAATTATCAAAGGCAGCATTGCTGATGAATCAGGTTTTTCTGAAAATGATCCAGTGACAGTTTCCGGCGTGAAATTCAACGATGAAAAAAGTGCCGCATATATAGAATTGTATACGAGGAAAAGCCGGAAAGGATTTCTTGATATTTCAATGGGCATGACGGCATCTCTTGACAGCCCGTATTATTTTTAGGATAAAATTATGATAGACATGAAGTACAAACGCAATTTTTGTATCACCGCGCATATCGATCACGGTAAGTCGACGCTTGCAGACCGTCTTATCCAGAAGGGAAAGATTATTGATGAGCGGAAGATGAAGAATCAGCTGCTTGATAACATGGATATAGAGCGTGAACGCGGCATAACTATAAAAAGTCAGGCGGTAACAATTCCGTACAGGGCAGAGGATGGACACGATTATGAGCTTAATTTTGTCGATACCCCGGGACATGTTGATTTTTCTTACGAAGTATCCCGTGCAATAGCATCGTGTGAAGGTGCGCTTCTGCTTATTGATGCAACACAGGGAGTTGAGTCACAGACTGTCAGCAATATGTATCTTGCACTTGAGCACGATCTTACTATAGTGCCCGTAATTAATAAGATTGACCTTGCGTCTGCCGATATTGAAGGCACTAAGGAACAGATAGACAAAGAACTTGGACTTGACAGTACCGGAGCACTCCTTGTTTCGGCAAAGACGGGGCAGGGAATTGACGAGCTGATGGAGGCGATTGTTATGCGCTTTCCTGCTCCTGCCGGCGACCCGGAAGGTCAGACCCGGGCTCTTATATTTGACTGTAATTACGACGAATACCGAGGTGTTGTTGTACATGTGCGTATGATGGACGGCCGTATAAAAACAGGCGACAGCATCCGTATGGTAAGCAACGGTACGGACTATAAAGTTGAACAGATTGGTATTTTTAAGATAGACTTTGAAGAGACCGGTATTCTTGAGGCAGGCGATGTAGGCTATATTATAGGCGGAATGAAGACTGTCAGTGAAGTACGCGTCGGTGATACAATTACGCTTGCATCAAATCCGGTTACGAAACCACTTCCCGGTTTCAAGGAAGTTAAACCTGTTGTTTATTCTTCTATTTATCCGATGGATTCAAACGATTACGAGGAATTAAAATCGGCACTTGAGAAACTTAAGCTCAACGATGCAAGCCTTGTGTACGAAAAAGATAATTCACTTGCACTCGGAAACGGGTTCCGGTGTGGATTTCTGGGGCTTCTGCACCTTGAAGTAATTCAGGAACGGCTTGAACGCGATTATGATCAGGCGGTTATTTTTACAGCTCCGTCGGTACGCTATAAACTTGCACTTACCAGCGGCGAAGAAACATTTATAGACAATCCTTCCGAATATCCTGCCGGCCGGATACGGGAAGCTGAAGAACCTTACATAAAGGCATCGATAATTACACCGTCGGAATATCTGGGACCGCTTATGGAATTGTGTAAGCAGAAACGAGGGGAACAGACGAATATGGTCTATCTTGATGAAAAACGGGTTGAGCTTACTTATGAAATGCCTCTTGCTGAGGTTCTCTTTGACTTTTACGACAAGCTCAAGAGCTACAGCCGCGGGTATGCTTCGTTCGATTATGAAGTCATCGGATACCGTCCCACGAAACTTGTAAAAGTAGATTTTCTTGTAAACGGAAAGATTGTAGATGCACTTTCACAGCTGACGTTTGAAGCAAATGCTTCCGACCGTGCTCATAAAGTCTGCGACCGTCTGAAAGATGAAATTACACGCGAGCAGTTTAAAATTGCCATTCAGGGAGCAATAGGCGGACAGATCATCGCGCGTGAGACGGTAAATCCTGTACGCAAGGATGTTCTTGCAAAATGTTACGGCGGTGATATTTCGCGCAAGCGCAAGCTTCTTGAAAAGCAGAAAGAGGGAAAAAAGCGCATGAAGATGGTTGGAAACGTTGCCATTCCACAGTCGGCATTCCTGGCCGTCCTCAAAGAGAAAGAGGACTGACAGCGGAATTCCGCCGGTACTTATCCGCCAGTTTTTTCACTGCTGTGGAAAAGCAGCTGTTTTCCCGTATGGATGTCCTTAAGAAAAAAATCTATTTCTGCACGAATCCGTTTAAGGAACGACGGTGAAAGAGAAAGTCTGTATCCGTCAGGAAAGTGCAGGTACAGATATTCGCGGGCCGTAAGTAATTCTTTAATCCGCTTATTGCGCAGCTTTTCATTCATATTCTGTCCGTGCGAAAGAATATCCCTCAGTTCACGAAGCGCTTTTTCTTCAGTATTATAAAAATCTGCAATAAGTTTGCTTTTGTCAGGAAGACTCTGTTGAACAGGTTTTGTAACGGCAGAGTCGTCTGTGGATGTGCCGGTTTCCTGAACGGATGAAATATTGCGGTGCGGAAGACCAAGCGGAATTCCTTTTTTACCTGCATCGAATACGTTTTTTTCCGCATCAAAGAATCCTCTGAATGACTGTGCATACGAAAGCAGTACCGGTGTCGTGTATACTGTATTACCGTTTTTGTCTGTATCCTCAGCTGCTCCGTATTTGAAAGCAGCATCGTAGTTTGTGGCAGGCAGTGTGCGGATACCTGAAGAAAGTCTGGCTGTATGTGCAGGAGCTCCCCTGACATGTGTTTTACCGGATGAGTACGAAAAGTCAAGTCCCGAGACAAAAATGGGAATACTGTCGTTTGTACGCAGATGCAGTGCAAGATATACGGCAGTAAGTCCTACAGATCCCAGCGGTGGAATTACTGCCGGCAGGATATGTCCGCGGACCAGGTGTTCAAAAAAAAGTGTGTCATCGTATTCCGTTGCAAAATAGCTTATTTGTCCTTTTTTACCGAGAAAGTCATATATTCCCGGCCATGATGTAATACCGGTGAAAAGGCTGATGGTTTTATCTTTCATACCGAAGAAAGCCGGCGCAATAACGGACTGTGCTTCTTCACAAACTACGGCATCAGGTATAATTCCCAGCGGTAAAAGAGCCGGGAATGCCGTATCTACGCATATAATGTAGAACTTATTGCGGAGTGGTATAACTTCTTCTGCTGTATTTTCCATACTTTCCCCGGCACCGAGTACAAGCAGAGGTTCAGTTACGGTATATGCGGAACAGTCAGCCGGCAGCGAGCAAGGAAGGCGGGAAAGATTCCGGAACAGATTGCGTGAATATTTTCTGCCGAATTTTACGAGCGTAACGCGGTTTTTCCAGAACAGCCCTATGGCTTGTTCCACAGCACGTGAGAGTATTGCATAATACTGGAACGAAAACTGGGTACCGGCTGAAAAATCAATGCGTACAGCCCTGCGGAAAGTTCCGGGCTGGGGAAGTTCTGTTCCGTCTTTTAATACGGCAGAGCGCTTATTAAAAAGGACAGGAAGTTCGGAAAGTTCTGATGGTGAAAGAAGTGAGAAATGCGGTATTTTACCGTTTATATGCTCTTTTGCAAGATTATACAGTTCAATATCGCATTCACAGCCCAGTATCATGCAGTTTTCCGGCAGTTTTACAGATAATTCAGAAAGCCCAAGTCCAAGACACGGAGAACATGCAAGTATAACCGTACCTGGAAGAATATGCAGAGAATCTACTGCCACCTGTATGTTTTTTGACGGATCATAACGGGAATAAAGATATCTGTTTTTGTATAAAACGGAAAAGCCCTGACCGGATTTAACCAGACAGGGCTTTTCATTATTCTGTTCAGGCACTAGTGTTCCCTTCTGCCGGAATTATTCTTTAGGGCTGTTTTTCATAAAATTGTTAAAGAATACGGACATAAGATTGTTCTCAAGTTTTGGACTTTTCATAAGAACAGACGATGCCGACGACTGATCATAATTATCGGTTTCAGTCTTAAGCACCGATGCATCCACCGGTGTTTCTTCTGACGATTCACCGGTAAGCTGCAGAATAAGGACATTTTTACCGTTTACAACAGGTACTGAAATTTCATTCTGCTTAAGAGTGAAAGCCGTCGTGAGAAAATTTTCGTTTGTATCTGCACCGGTAAGAGCCGCATTTTTTGTATCAACAGAACCTGCAAGTGAAACACTTCCATAGTTAAGAGGAAATGCTGCTACTTCGGTTTTTGTAAGGTTGAACTGCCTGCAGGCATCATCAAAGCTTTTTGCTGATGCAGCAGAAGCAAAATTCTTTGCTATGTTCGTATAATAATCTTCAATATGTCCGGCCTCATACGTATTCAGATAATTATAAACGTCTTTGATTGTTGCATCGCTGGTAAAATCAGGCTGGACGGCATTGTCATCCGCATAAAAAATAGAGAATCCTTCGCTTGTTTCAACAGGTCTGCTTGTTGTTCCTTTTGAAAGACCGGTAACAGCTTTAAGGTCATCTGCATTTTTGATGATTTTTTCAAGCTGGTAATAGTATGCATTTGTGAGATTACCGTTTTCATTGCTGTACGTTTTCTTTGAATATTCACCGACCGCATCCGCGAATTTTATTTCATTGTTTGCAAGCCGTTTTGCAACAGATTCCGCTTTTGCTTTATCTTCGCATGTAATGACCGACATGTTGTATTTTACGAATTTCTGTGCATTTGCCTTACCGTATGCTGTTTTTTCACTGTCGGGATAGTCTTTCATATCGAAAGAAACCATATTGAAGGCACGTTTATTTTTACCGATATCATGAAGGAAGGCTGTTTCTGCTGCTGATGATTTAAGGCCGTACAGAGCTTCTTTTCCTACGGTATTCTGAGACCCGAAGCAGTCGTCGGAATAGCGGCTTGTCGTAAGCGTATTACGGAATTCTTTCTGCATCGATTCAATCGACGAAGCAGGTGCTTCTTTATAAAGTTTCGGAGAATATTTCCCGCTTGAATCGGAGAAATAGGGGAGCATTGCGCGGTTTACCGCATTTTGCGGAACAATATATCCGCTTTTCCGTACAGCGCTGGAAAATGCCATTTTCTGAACGGTAGCATTGAACGCATAGTTAAAAATATAGTAGTAAGACTGAGTGTTGACTTCCTGACCCTGATTTTTAAGCATATCCGCATAACGGGAAACATAATCTGCAAAATCGCTGCCTTGTTCATATTTGATTTCTTTTCCGTCGTATTTTCCGAACGGAGGCAGTTTATTTTTATTAGCGCGGCCAAGCATTGCCGGAACAAGAACAAAAACAATTGCTGAAATTAAAAGAATAATGAGTGAACCAATTGTATAGAAGCTTTTTTTCATAATACGAACCCTTTTGTGAACAAAATGTATTCTAGTTTATAGAAAAGTATATAATTTTATCATTATATAAGCCGATTGTCAATTTAGGTGTCTGAAGGTTACTGTTACACTGTCAGAATTTTTTTTGCAGGAAATTCCAGAATAAAATGCAGCTGCAGCTTTACTTGTGATCCTGCCGGTCATTATACTGTTCCTGGAGAAATGAATATATGAGTATTGTTTTTGATGCAGACAAACAGGTATTCCTGCTCAGCACTCCCGGTTCGACATATGTAATCCGTATTTACCGCGGACTGTACCTCCTGCACGGCGGCTGGTTCGGGAAAATAACGGATTGGTCCGGTCTGTGTGTGCCGCCAGTCCTTGATCATCCGTTTGCGCCGAATCCGGCAGAGGTATACGGACAGACTGCTTTTTCGCATGATTCGCAGCCGTCGGAATTTCCTTCTGCCGGCAGAGGCGATTTTCGTATGGCAGCGCTGGAAGCGGATCTTGCAGACGGTTCAAATGTACTTGAACTCCTGTATACGTCATACAGAATTATAAAAGGGAAACCTTCTCTTCCCGGACTGCCTGCAACGTATGTGTGCGGTGAAAATGATGCAGATACGCTTGAAATAGATCTGGAGGATAAAGAAGCGGGGCTGGTCGTGACGCTTTGCTATACCGTGTGGAATACCTGCGACGTTATCTGCCGGCATACTGTTGTAAAAAACAGCGGCAGTCCTGTAGTTCTCCGCCGGATTATGAGTACAAGCATTGATTTTGCCGGGACCCGTTACCGGATGCTCCAGCTTTCAGGAGCGCATGCTCGTGAGCGGCATGTTGTTCTGCGGCGCATAGAGCCGGGACTTCAGGGGATTGACAGCAGACGTACAATGAGCAGCCATCAGCAGAATCCGTTCATTGCACTTCTTGCCGGTAATGCGGGAGAAGAAAACGGTGACGTGTTTGGTTTCAGTTTTGTTTACAGCGGAAGTTTTACTGCACAGGTTGAAGCGGATCAGTTCAATATGACTCGTGTACAGATGGGGCTTAACCCTGACTGTTTTGCATGGCCGCTGGAAGCCGGGGAATCGTTCTGTTCGCCGGAGGTCGTCATGGCGCGTTCCGGGCACGGACTCGGGGGCATGAGCCGTATGTATCACGATTTGTACAGAAATAATCTGTGCCGCGGTAC
>JBAYAJ010000064.1:0-12250 GCA_041669845.1 Treponema sp. | reverse complement strand
GCATAAAACTTGCATCTCTTGACGAAAAATATGAAGCTTCGCGCTCGCCCCGGGAATTACGCGAGGGCAGCCGGAAACTTGCAAGCAGATTCATAAAAACGACTTCCGTCTGGGATACTGCAGCCGCCGGAAATACCTACGTACCGGTCTATTTTCCGGTTGCCTACGGTGTATACTGCCGCATCCATAACATTCCTGAAGCGGAAATGCTCGGCGGATTTTTATACAGTCAGACGTCGGCGCGGGTAACAACTGCGGTAAAGCTTGTCCCGCTCAGTCAGATAGACGGCCAGATGCTGCTTAATACGCTGCTGAAATCTTTTCCGGAACTTATTAAGAAAACACTTGGTCTGCCGGAAGAAGACATATGCAGGTCCTGTCCGGGAATAGACATACGCGCCATGCAGCATGAAAATCTGTATACGCGTCTCTATATTAATTAAAGGAGCTATAATGAAATTTACAAAAATAGGCGTTGCAGGTCCTGTAGGATCGGGCAAAACAGCATTGGTTGAAGCACTCACAAGAAGACTTGTTAACCGGTTCAGTATCGGTGTTATAACAAATGATATCTATACAAAAGAAGATGCAGAGTTCCTTACAGCGCATTCCGTCATTCCAAAGGAGCGTATCATCGGAGTAGAAACAGGCGGCTGCCCCCATACGGCTATCAGGGAAGATGCATCCATGAATCTTGAAGCCGTAGATGAATTACGTCACCGTTTTCCCGATATTGAACTTATGTTCATCGAAAGCGGCGGTGATAACCTTTCTGCAACATTCAGCCCGGAACTCGTTGATGCCACACTATTTGTCATTGACGTTGCAGAAGGAGATAAAATCCCGCGCAAAGGTGGTCCCGGTATTATGCGCAGCGATCTGCTTGTTATTAATAAAATCGATCTTGCTCCTATGGTAGGCGCCAGCCTTGATGTCATGTCGCGCGATTCTAAAAAGATGCGCGGAGAGCGGCCATTTGTGTTCACCAACATCAGAAGCGGTGAAGGAGTTGATAAAGTAATTGCATTCCTTGACCATAATGTATTCTTTACCGACATAAAATAATGTATGGATGTTAATCAATTCGGTAAAACTTCAAAACTTTCAATAACCGTACAGAACAGACAGTCTGCCGACGGTCATCCCCGGACGATCGTCAGCGATTGTTTTTTTACTGCTCCATTTAAAGTAATGAAACCATTCCCCCGCGCGGACGGCGGGCTGATGATATACCAGCAGACTGCCTCTGCAGGAGTAATGGCAGGCGACCGGCAGGAATTCAATTTTCTGGTAGAAGACAGCGCGTGCCTTGAAATCGTTTCACAGTCATTCGATAAAATTTTTAAAATGGACGACGGAAAAGCGGCACGGACCATTCATGCGGAAGTCGCGCATAACGGTATACTTATTTATGCACCACTGCCGTGCATCCCGTTCGGCGGAAGTAATTTTTCATCGTATACAAAAATCAGACTAGCCGACAGCTCTGCAAAACTTCTTTATGAAGACTGTATCTGCTGCGGACGTAAAGGACACGGAGAACTGTTCGCGTATAAAGAATATCATAACAGTATTGAGATTGAAAGGCAGGGTAAACTTATTTACCGGGAAAACACGCTTTTTACCGGAAGCGACTGCGGTTCGTTTCCTGAAAATGAACTTTTTATGAAAAATAATGTCATGTACGGCGATTACAGTCACCTTGGGCAGCTGCTTATTTTCGGGTACGGCATACCGGCAGATGATATAAGTTTCCACCTTGGTCTGCCCGATAAATTTCTGTATACCCCCGATACCATGCCGGCAGAAGAACCTTCCCACCCGCTGCTTGCCGGTGTAACGACGACAGAATCAAACGACATTATCGTCCGTGTACTGGCCGATTCCGCAGAAGAAATACAGAACTTTTTTACACCCGTAAAAAAACATCTTGCAGAATTGCACTAACCTATGGACATTTTTGACTGGATAAGAGCAGCGTCTGCATCTTTTGTCATTCCCGAAAGAGCAATCTGCCCTTTATCCATAACATAATAACGGTCGCTGACATCAAGTACAAAATCAAGGTACTGTTCTACGATAAGGATCGTTACGCCCAGTTCCTTATTAACCTTTCTGATTGCCGTTCCAATGTCTTCTATGACAGACGGCTGTATCCCTTCTGTCGGTTCGTCAAGAATAAGAAGTTCCGGCTTTGCAACAAGTGCCCGGGCAATTGCAAGCTGCTGCTGCTGTCCGCCGCTTAAATTACCGCCGCTCCTGTCAAGGAAATCCCTGATCACCGGAAAAAGTTCATATATGGTAGTATCAATTTTTCCTTTACCGCGGTTAATTTCAAGCCCAAGTTCAAGATTTTCTTTTACCGTAAGCTGCGGAAAAATATCGCGCCCCTGTGGTACATAGCCGATACCAAGAGCTGCGCGTTCATATGCTTTTTTCTTAATTATTTCTTCACCGTTAAATACAATGCTGCCGGAAGGAGTCTTTACCAGTCCCATGATACTTTTAAGCGCAGTACTTTTACCTACACCGTTTCTCCCGATAAGGCATACAATTTCCCCGTCAGGTACCGAAAGATCAAGTCCCGGAATAATACAGCTTTCCCCGTAATATGATGACATGTTCTTAATTGTTAACATATTAATTACTTCCTCTTAAAATCCTGCGTATGTCCGGTTATTCCCCTGATTTATGGAATTTACCGCGCCCCAGATATACTGCCTTTACTTTATCATCGGATAAAACTTTTTCAGCAGTTCCTTCAATAAGGATTTTTCCTTCATGCATTACTGTAACCATGTCGGCTGTCTGCCTTACAAACGCCATATCGTGTTCAACAACAACAACCGCATACTGCTTTGCTATTGCTTTTATAATCGAACCGGTTTTATCCGTTTCCTGTTTACCCATGCCGGCAACAGGTTCGTCAAGCATAAGAACCTGCGGTTCCTGTACCAGCAGCATAGCTATCTCAAGCCATTGTTTCTGTCCGTGTGAAAGTCCGGCTGCATTTTCATATCTTTTTTCCAAAAGGCCTACAACGGACAGCATATGTTCAATTCTGTCCTGTTGTTTTTTTGTACTTTTAAAAAATAATGACGCAGTAACAGTTTTATCAGACTTCAGAGAAAGTTCCATATTCTGCCAGACGGTCAGACTTTCGTAAACTGACGGAGTCTGAAATTTTCGTCCGATACCTGCATTTACAATATCAAACTCCCGCATTTTTGTTAAATCAAGATTAACGTCTTCCCGGTTACCAAAATCTTCTCCACCGTGATAAATCACTTTTCCTGCGGAAGGTTTCGTCTTACCGCAGATAATATCAAGCAGCGTTGTTTTACCTGCCCCATTCGGTCCGATAAAAAAATGTACTTCGTTCGGCATTATTTTTGTCGTCACATTATTCAACGCTTTAAAACCGTCAAATTCAACCGAAATGTTTTCTATTGAAATAACAGGGGGTACCTCATATCCGGTACTGTTTTCCTTATGTATGACTTGTTCTTCCATATATACCTCCCCTTTTATACAGCAGCTGTAGAGTTCCTGTATTTCTTCTGTTTTACCCGTGATATACCCCTTCTTATATCGGAAACTATTCCTACAACTCCTTTCGGCAGGAACAAAACAATGACAACATACAACAGCCCTATAAAATACGACCATATCTGAGGAAAACGTTCACTGATAAGCGTTTTACTTAGATTCACAAGGAAAGCTCCGATAACGGCTCCGATAAGTGTTCCCCGTCCGCCGACAGCGACCCAGATTACCATATCTATGGAATTCGAAATGCTCATTTCTGCCGGTGAGATAATACCGCAGAACGGAACGAACAAAGCTCCGGCGATACCGGTAAAAAGTGCGCTTAAGCAGTATACAAATGTTTTATAATTAGAAACCTGATAACCGGAAAAACGTGTACGGTTCTCTCCGTCTCTGATTGCAATAAGGACCCTGCCGCATTTACTGTTCAAAATGGAACTAAACAAAATGTAGGTGAATATCAGAATTACGAGTGCAATATAATAAATTATATATTTGGTCTTCATTGCAGCTATCGGAGCGCCAAAAATTCTGGAAAAGTCAGTAAGCCCGTTCGTACCACCCGTATACTGCTGCATACCTATAAAAAGCGTAACAAAAACCAGCGCAAGGGCCTGCGACAGGATAGAAAAATAAACCCCTTTAATGCGGTTTGTAAATGTCAGGATACCAAGCAGGAATGCAAGTGCTGTCGGGATGAACATAATAAGAAAAACAGCGGCGGCAGGATGATCAAACGGCATCCAGAACCACGGTAGTGTTGTCCGTCCGCTCCATGACATAAAATCAGGCAGGCTTGATCCGCTTGCAGCAAGTTTAAGGTACATTCCCATTGCATACCCGCCAAGACCAAAAAACACACCGTGCCCAAGACTCAGAATTCCTGTATATCCCCATATAAGGTCAATAGAAAGAGCCGCTATTGCAAATGAAATATATTTCCCTGCCAGATTCAATCTGAATGGTGAAAGGAAAAGAGGCAATACGGCAATAATAATAATCGTTACTGCAAATGCGGTATTTTTTACACGTCCGCCGTGTTTTCCCAGTACCGGTATAGAAGAAGAATCAAACGGATTAAATTTTATTTTCATAGTATTTTTCCTTATTCATCAAGTGCCCGTGAATGAATTGTGAACAATCCCTGTGGCTTTTTCTGCAGAAACAAAATCACAAGAAATAAAACGACTGCTTTTGCAATTGAAGCCGTCGTACCGAATTCAATAATGGTGCTTGACAAACCGATGAGCAGTGCGCCTGCCACTGCGCCGACAAGTTTCCCGACACCTCCCAGAACAACAACCATAAAAGTATCAATAATATAATTCTGCCCGAGCGTAGGTCCTACTGAGCCAAGTAAACAAAGGGCACTGCCCGCAATTCCGGCCAGGCCGGATCCCAGTGCAAACGTATAAGAATCTATCATATCTGTCCTGATGCCGAGACACTGTGACATACTTCTGTTCTGCATGACTGCCCGTACTTTTTTTCCATAGCTTGTATGGTAAAGCAGCAGATACATGCAGACAAGACAGAAAATAACAAGTCCTATAATAAACAGACGTTTATATGTCATAACAACGCCGGAAACAGTCAGATTTCCATTTAAGAAAGACGGTGCGGCAACATTAACATTCGGCGCACCAAAAATTGAACGGGCAGCCTGCTGAAGTACAAGGCTCACACCCCATGTGGCAAGAAGCGAATCGGTTTCACGTCCGTAAAGCTGTCTGATAACAAGAACTTCAAGAATAAAACCAAGAAAAAAAGCCGTCAGGAAAGACGCTATGACTGCGACAGGAAAATACCAGTCGAATGCCGACTGGGGAGCCACAGCAATAAAAATGTTCTGAACAATATATGTCGTATATGCGCCGATCATGATATATTCGCCGTGTGCCATATTAATAACACGCATTAAACCGAATGTAATAGAAAGACCAAGCGCAGCGAGAAGAAGAATAGAACTAACACTGATTCCGTTAAAAAGAACGGTACAAATTGCACTCATTACACAACCCTGTGTTTAATAAATAATCACCAACTCCGACGCAAGCGTCGGGGTATGGAGTTCTCTAAAGGTATTGCAGTCGGGATTTAATACCCCTCATACGCCCCAAGGGGCGGGGTATTAAACCCTCCGCACGAATAAAAGGGAAGCGTCTATTTTCAGACTGACGAATTCCTCCATAAAATGTCCGCAGGAATCACCTGTAGTTATTCCTGCGGATTTTATTAATTACAGCCCTTTAGCCCAGCTGTATGTACTCAGATACGGATCCGGTTTAATAGCAGAATCAGTAGCCCAGACTTCATCAATCAGACCCTGATCGTTTACTTTACCGATACGGACCGGTTTATACAGATGCTGATTGTCGCCGTCTATCATTACCTGTCCTTCAGGAGCTGCAAATTTGAGCCCCCTGGCAGCAGCACGAATTTTATCAACGTCAAAAGAACCTGCTTTTTCAGCCGCATGTGCCCACATATACACACCGATATACCCTGCTTCGATAGGATCGTCGGTTACACGTTTATTGCCGTATGCAGCTTTATACGCATTAACAAATTTGGTATTCTCAGGAGTTTTGGTTGTCTCATAATAATTCCAGGCAACGTATTCATTCTTCAGATTCTGAACGCCAATACCGTTTACTTCTTCCTCTGCAATAGAGAAACTCATAACAGGAATCTTATCTGCAGTAATTCCTGCATCGGTCAGCTGTTTAAAAAATGCAACGTTCGAATCGCCGTTAAGAGTATTAATAATACAATCCGGTTTCGCCGCTATTATCTTGCTTATAATTGTTGCAAAATCAGTATATCCCATAGGGGTATACTCTTCCCCTGCAACCATCCCGCCAAGGTGAACAAGCTGGGCTTTGATTATTTTATTCGCTGTGCGCGGGAATACATAATCGCTTCCGACAAGAAACATCTTTTTCCCGAATTTCTGAGCACAGAAATCAACCGCAGGTACGGCCTGCTGATTTGGAGCTGCACCCATATACATAATATCCGGGCTCATTTCCATACCTTCATACTGAACCGGATACCAGAGCAAACCGTGAACTTCCTCCACGACCGGTTTTACAGCCTTGCGGGAAGCAGAAGTCCAGCATCCGAAAATTGTAGCAACTTTATTGCTCTGAAGCAGTTTACGAGCCTTCTCTGCAAAAACCTGAGGATCTGAAGCTCCATCCTCCTGTATAACCTCAATCTGTTTTCCAAGTACACCACCGGAAGCATTGATTTCTTTTATGGCAAGTAATTCAGCATCACGAACAGATGTTTCACTGATAGCCATCGTGCCGCTCAGAGAATGCAGTACACCTACTTTTACTGTATTTTTTTTAGATTCTTTTGCACCGGCAAAACTCATAGTTAAGAGTCCGACCGCAAAAACAGACAAAACTGTAGACATATTTTTTTTCATTTTTTACCTCCACGCAAAAAAAATAAAAAAAAGACGTCTGCTTCTTTCGAAACAGACGTCTTCGTCTTTTGTGTTTTTGATGATAAAGTAATGACCTGTTTTGGTCAATTACTTTTTTCTATTTAAAAGTAATATTTTTTTCGGATCGCGTACAACAAGCTGCATGACCCATGCAATTAAACCGCAGAGAACAATCACCAGACCAAGCAGCGCATCATTGCTGCTCAGATCAAGAAAAGATTTTCCCTCTGCCACCGAAAAGAAACCGTCAATAGTCCACATGATCGATGCCCCCCAGTACATAAGGGCAAGCATGCCAAGCTTCAGACTGCTGCGCTGGGGAATCATATACCACAAAATAGTTGCTGCAACTGCGGCAAATGCTGTTATTACAAGACACATACTTACCTTCTGCCGGCATTTATGGCAGGTTCATTTCTGCGGGCAATTGACCTGTACACAAGAAGCATCACTGCCCAGACTGCGGTAACGCAAACTGCCATAGACACACCCGTCGTTGCAATTTCATGAAGCATCGCAGCAGTATCAGACGGATCTTTCATTGCGGTTAGAAACGGCGGCCATAGTACAACCTCTCCGTGCCATATATGTTCTACTGCAAGCAGAAAGCTACCCCCGTAGAGCATATTCATAAGCCATCCCAACTGAGCACTGAACCGTACGGGTACCGATGACTCAGACTGTTTTACAACAGATGACGCAAGTGCAGTTAATTCTTTTTTAGCAGCTGCCTTTCTTATAACAGAAACAACAATGGCTTCTGTAAGCGGTGCAAGAAAACACGCCATTAATTACCTCCTCTGGTTATCCGGCAAAAAAAAAGACGCCTGTCCTGATCAGACAGACGTCTTTGTCTATTTTTATCTGAGTATATTCTTTTTCTCTGCCGGCTGCAAGACTTTTACAAAAGTATTTTTATCCCTATAAAAAAGGGGCTGCTCTTTGCAGAACAGCCCCGCCCGGAACAAACACCTGTATCAGTCGTTGTTAAGTAAAGCTGCCAGATTTTCGGAGGTGAACCCGAGGCTTTCTGCCACTTTATCGCCCGGCCCGGACATACCAAAATCAGTAATCCCGAACATATCGGCAGGAGTTGTCGCAAAAAACTCCCACCCTGCGGTCGTTCCCGCTTCCACGGTAACGACCCGTAAAGGCGTACCGATAATCCGTACGTGCATGTCTTCCGACTGTCTTTTGAATAATTCTCTGTCTATAACGGACACCACCCGGATCTTTTTTGAAGATTTCTTACAGGCTTCAAGTGCAAGTGCAACTTCAGATCCGCTTGCAAGGATTGTAATTTCAGGGTTTTCTTCTGCCTTTACGACGTACGCGCCTATTTTTATCGTATTCCTCCAGTCAGGATCATCCTTTTGATATACGGGCAGTTTCTGCCGCGTCAGAATAAGGCATACCGGATGAGTCTGCGATTCCACCGCCAGTTCCCATGCTGTCTGAACCTCTTCCGCATCGCCGGGGCGCAGCACCTGCACGTGAGGAATAAGACGCAGTGCGTTCAGCGTTTCTACCGGCTGGTGCGTCGGACCGTCCTCTCCGACATATACTGAATCATGTGTAAATATATATATGGGATTCAGTTTCATCAGGGCTGCAACACGGAGAGACGGGCGCAGATAATCACTGAAAACAAGAAACGTTGCACAGTATGTCCGTAGTCCTCCGTGAAGGAGTATTCCCGAGCAGACTGCAGACATGGCAAATTCCCTTATACCGAATTCAATGGTACGCCCCTTTCTGTTCTCCGGTGTGTACGTTCCGTCGTCCTGCGCTACTTTTGTATTGTTCGGCCCCGTAAGATCCGCAGAACCGCCGACAAAGTTCGTATACCGCATGCATACGGCATTCAGCATTCTGCCGCCTGCGGTCCGCGTTGCAGCCATTTCCCCTGTTTTATACACAGGATCGGGGCAGGTACCGGTCGGCTGTCCGCTGTAAAAGGCATCCCATTCCTTTCTGAGGCCGGGATTTTCCGCCGACCATGCGTCAAATTCTTTTTTCCACGCGGCTTCGGAAGCGGCAAAAACCGGTTTTCTGGCGGCAAAATACTCATAGGCAGCAGGTATAACATAAAATTCCTTGTCAACGGGAAGCCCCAGGGCCTTTTTTGCTTCTTTTATGCCTTCCGGTCCCAGCGGTTCTCCGTGAACTGCTGCTGTTCCCTGTTTGGGAGCACCCTTGCCGATCACTGATTTGAGCATGATAAGAGACGGCTTATCGCCGCACTTTTTTGCTTCCCTTACCAGTGATTCGATTTCTTTCATATTATACATAGATCCTTTAAGGACCTGCCAGCCGTAAGATTCATACCGCCCCGCAATATCGTCGGTAAAGGTAATGTCGGTGCAGCCATCTATAGTGATTTTATTTTCATCGTAAAAAACAATCAGTTTTCCCAGTTTCAGATGGCCGGCAAGGCTGCATGCTTCCGACGAAACTCCTTCCATAAGGCAGCCTTCTCCCACAAGCGAATAGGTATAATGGTCGACAACGGTATGCTTTGCAGTGTTAAAACGTGCCGCCAGCATGGTTTCTGCAATTGCCGTACCGACTGCCATGGAAACCCCCTGCCCCAGCGGACCGCTTGTATTTTCAACGCCTTCGGTCCGCCCGTATTCAGGGTGTCCCGGACATTTTGAACCGGTCTGCCGGAACTGTTTTATATCGTCAATCGAAACAGTATATCCGCTCAGGTGAAGAATGGAATACAGCAGCATGGAACCGTGTCCGGCAGAAAGCATAAAACGGTCACGGTTGACCCACTGCGGGTCTGCCGGATTATGCTTCAAAATTTCCCCGTAAAGGACGGCGGCAAGTTCCGCGCAGCCGAGCGGTAATCCCGGATGTCCGGATTTTGCTTTTTCTATTGCATCCATTGAAAGGCTGCGGATTGAACAGGCAACGGCAGCCAGTGCTTTATTATCCATATAATATACTCCCGTAATAAACGTGTTCCGGATCAGGCAGGATTCGAGAACCTGCTTTTTTCATACTCACTTATCCGCTTTATTTTCGGCAGTGACCGTCCGCCGGAAAAATCACATCCGAGCCATATATCAACGAGTGTTTTCGCCAGTTCTACACCTATGACCCGTGCCCCCATGCACATTATCTGGGCATCGTTGCTTTTCCGCGACCGTTCAGCAGAATACGGATCGTGACAGACGGCTGCACGGATTCCCGGAACTTTATTTGCCGTTATGCACATGCCTATACCCGTACCGCACATGAGGATTCCCTTTTCGTACTCGCCGCGTGCTATCGCTTCTGCAACTTTTATGGCAACATCCGGATACAGTACGGTTTCTCCCTTTCCTGCACCAAAATCATCAACTTCAATATTTTTTTCTTTTAAATGTTCAATCACCACAACTTTTAAATCATACGCAGCTTCATCACAACCGATTGCAATTTTCATTTTGTTACCTGCCTTTTTATTCTATATTTCTATGCCGTCTTTCCATATCACTGGTTGAAACGTGCAGTGTATCTGCAAGATCCATAATGATCATGTCAAAGACAATAAACAGACTCTGTTCAAACAGATTTCCCATGGGCTGTATGGATTTAACTACATCGGCAGTTCCCAGATATACTGCTGCCGGTACAAAAAGGACGGAGTCCGCATATTCAACCGCTTTCTGTCCGGGATCGCCGGTGACAACAACCACGGAAGCTCCCCGCTCTTTTGCCTTATCAATCACATACTGGATATGTCCGATTTTCCCGCATCCCGACACGGCAATCAGCAGATCTCCTGCTGCCAGGGACGGTGTCGTATCATCCCAGACCCAGTGTACGTCTTTTCCCAGATGCATAAGCCGCATGGTAAAGCCCCGTGCCGCAAGCCCTTCCCTGCCCACTCCTATTACGATGATACGCCGGGCGTTTATAATCCGGTCTTCAAACGACGTTATCTGATTTTCATCCAGCCGTGAAAACACGTCCGACAATTCAGTAACTATCGTCCGGGCATATTCTTTTATCCGCGCTCCTGCCATACAACCTCCTGAATCCGCATCATGCAAACACCGTCTTTAGAATTGTGACCGACGTCTGTATTTCCCGGTACACATCAGCGTCAAAAGCTTCAAAGGGAGGAACGACTTCCAGATACTGGATAATATCTTCCGTCCCGGTCTTTTCCGCGAGCGTCTTTATATACCCCGGAGTAACAAGTCCTTCCTGTGAAAATCCCCAGTGCCTGTCCAGTTTTCCGTCGGTCTGCTGCAGGTGGATTGCACCTATAAAATCTCTGCATGTCTTAAGCCACAACTCCATATCAGCTTTTTCTTTTAAAAGCGGCTGGTACAGCGCGTGCCCCCAGTCAACAAGCAGCCGGACAGGGACGGCCGAACCTTCCAGATCTTTCATAAGCCGTACGGATTCGTCCGGAGTGGAAGGAAATTCTGTTTCCAGCGGTGTTGCTTCAATAAGAATTTCTTTCAGTCCCTGCTGTGCCCCGTATGCTGCCAGCGACATGATCCCATCAACAGCATACTGCCAGCACTTCTGCCGTGACACCGGATCATACGCGTCTTTATTACTCATACCGCCCACGGGAGTACCGATAGTATCCACTCCCATGCGGACCGACATATCTACCGCCCGTTTTAAGAAATCGAGCGAAATTCTGCGTTCGTCCTCCGATGCAGAAAGAAGCTGCCCGTAAGAATACGACGCAAGTCCGCCGAACGTACTTGTTATGGTTATGCCCTCCTTACGGAAAGCATATGCAGATTTTTCTGCAAGCCTGTCGCGTGCAGCATCAGGCCACCAGGGATTTATCTGGTCCCACGACAGCTGTACACAGGTAATGCCAAAATCTTCGCGCACCATCTTTGCCAGAATATCCGGCTCCTGCCACCGTTTTACCGCAAACGATAAATTCAAACCAAGTTTCATATTATGTATTTTCCTGTTCCTTCTTTGATTCCTGAATCTTTTTTATTTCCTCACGACGTGTGGAAATCATTCCGGTTATAGAACTGAATGAGATTGCTATAACAACGATAAATCCGCTTACCGCCGACTGCCAGTACACGTTTACTCCCAGAAGTACAATCATATTCTGAATAACCGCTATGATCGCAGCGCCGATTAACGCCCCTGCAGGGTTTCCTACTCCGCCGGTGAGTGCAACACCGCCGATAACCGCAGACGCAATGGAATTCATAGGCCAGTTTTCACCAATGGAAGACTGGGCCGACCCGAGCCGGGCTACGT
>JBAYAJ010000063.1:0-12275 GCA_041669845.1 Treponema sp. | reverse complement strand
AACGAACAGGAGCATCAGAATGGGTAGAACGGTATTTGCTTCAATAGAAGAAGCTGTGGATGACATGAAAAAAGGAAAGATGATCATCGTTGCAGATGACAAAAATCGTGAAAATGAAAGTGACCTTATTGCCGCCGGACAGACTGCTGCACCTGAACAGGTGAATTTTATGGTAATGTATGCGAGGGGGCTTCTGTGTATGCCTGTATCGGGACGGATCGCAGATCGTCTGCAGCTGGAACCGATGACAGCACGTAATACTGACAATCATTGTACAGCATTTACGGTAAGTGTTGATGCTGTTGAAACAACAACCGGAATTTCTGTATTTGACCGCTGCCTTACGGCCCAGAAACTCGCGGATCCTGAATCAAATACTGCCTGTTTCCGCCGTCCTGGGCACCTGTTTCCGCTTATCGCCAGAGATGGTGGAGTACTCTGCCGCCGCGGCCATACGGAAGCAACGGTGGATTTGTGCCGTATGGCTGGTTTTCAGGAAGCCGGACTATGCTGTGAAATTATGAACGACGACGGTCATATGGCGCGGCTGCCCGAAGTGATGCGGCTTTCTGAAAAGTGGGGTATAAAACTTGTAACGATAGAAGCTCTTAGCGCGTACCGGAAAGCACATGAGATAATTACGGAACTCGCGGCAGAATCTGCACTTCCGACAAGATTCGGTCTTTTTAAGATTTTCGCTTTTGTTAATAAAATTACCGGACAGGAACATGCAGCGCTTGTCATGGGAGACATCACTGGCAGCAGTCCCGTTTTATGCCGTATACATTCACAGTGTATCACCGGAGATACTTTCGGTTCTCTCCGGTGCGACTGTGGTCAGCAGCTTGATGCTGCGCTTAAAATGATTGCAGAAGAAGGCCGGGGTGTACTTATTTATTTGGCGCAGGAAGGCAGAGGAATCGGGTTTGCAAATAAAATCCGTGCATACGGGCTGCAGGATACAGGCTGCGATACGGTTGATGCGAATTTAAAACTTGGCTTTCCGGAAGATGCCCGTGATTATACTGATGGTACGCAGATTCTGAAGCTGCTTAATGTACACACGATTCGTCTTGTCACAAACAATCCGCGGAAACTTCAGGAACTCGCTTCTGCTGAAAGCGGAATAAAAATCACGGAACGTATTCCGCTTGAAATAAAACCTCAGCAGTACGACTGTGCCTATTTAAGAACAAAAAAGTACCGTATGGGGCATCTGCTTACAAATGTATAATTTTGGGGAGGAAATATAGTATGGAAATAACAACAATTGAAGGTTCTGTCGTTTCATCAGTTGACATGAAAATTGGAATTGTCGCTTCCAGGTTCAATGATTTTGTCGTATCAAGACTCATTTCCGGTGCACTGGACGGGCTGCTGCGTCATGATGTAAAAAACGGCAATATAACACTTGTAAAAGTTCCCGGTGCGTTTGAAATTCCTGTCGCTGCCAAAAAAATGGCGGTCAGCGGAAGATACGATGCGGTTATTTGTCTCGGTTCGGTAATTCGGGGACAAACATCGCACTATGATTATGTCTGTAGTGAGATGTCGAAGGGAATCGCTGCCGTTTCTCTTGCAACCTGTGTGCCGGTGCTGTTTGGTGTTCTTACGACGGATACTATTGAACAGGCTGTTGAACGTGCCGGTACCAAGGCTGGTAACAAGGGATATGACTGTGCGCTGGATGCCATCGAAATGATTAATGTGATGAGATTATTGTAGACAGTGGAAGTCGTGGGAAGAAAAAAATACTGACGTATTTTTTTTTCTTTTATTTGAGACGTACAAAAAAGATGCCCGTCCCGGGGGCATCTTTTTTGTACTCTTACTTTCCTCCACGGCCGCCTATGTGGCTGGGGTTTGTAAGGAGTGTCCGGGATGTCTGGTTATGTGCAGACTGATTTTTTATGCTGGTATTGTTTGTGCCGGCTCCGCCCTGTCTGTTGCCTGCTCCGGGGATGAAGTTTGTGTTTTTTCCTTTGCCTTTACTCATGGTGTCCTCCATACAGATAGACTTTACTCTTCTCTGTCTGTTACGTCAATAAACCTGATGTGGGTAAACGGCGTGACAGCCGGAAGATTTATCTTTACCTTTGCGAAAATGCATGTCAGGTTTCTCTGTGTCCTGCTGCATTACCGGATATTCCGGACATTCAATTTGAAAGAAGGCTCGTTATAATTTGAAAGAAGCCTCGTTTTAACTTGTAAGAAGGCTCGTTATAATTTGTAAGAAGGCTCGTTATAAATTGTAAGAAGGCTCGTTATAAATTGTAAGAAGGCTCGTTATAAATTAAAATCCGGTCGTTGTGTTTGAAGTGACTGTTGTTTCTGTGCTTTATAATGGTCTGTCTGTCCGCGATTCGTGCCTTATTATCCGATATGATATAACGTCAATAACAATGACGAGTATAAAGAAATACGGTGAAAAGTTACTGCTGTCTGCAGCGGGGCTTAGAAGAAAATCGTATGTTCCGTGTATGCAGACAGGGATTGCAATGCAGAGCACCATACAGATGGAACTCATAAGGCTGCTGCCGCGGAGCTGAAAATGTTTTGCACGTGCAAGAAAAAATCCCATAACGATACCGAACGCTGCATGTCCCGGAATTGCAAAAAGTGCACGGGATACTGCAACTCCTGTACCGTAGTGTACGACATAAACGATATTTTCAAGTCCTGCAAATCCGAGCGATGCCGATACACCGTATACAATGCCGTCGAATTTATAGTCGAAATCACGTGATTTCCAGATAAACAGATACAGTACGAGCCATTTCGTTAATTCTTCAACACAGGCAACACCGATGAAATTTTCGACTAACTGATAGTTTATATCCATTGCAGGATAATATGCAGCGATTATCTGCTGCAGCAGGCGTTCGACCGGAATATCGGCTAGTGAAAAGAGTGCACCGTAGAATAGTGTTTTCAGTACCATCCCTGCCGGTTCCCGTTCTACTTTATCCTGCTTATATACATACCCCACAATAAGAAATACAGGAAGCAGTGCCGGAAGAAGTACAAAATAAAATAAAAATCTTGTCATGATGATTTCCTCCTTCCCGTACTGATTATCATTTTACAAAACTGAACACACCGAAACTTATAAACGCCATTATGATTCCGGCGATAAGTACTCCCCCTGTGACTGCAAGAACCGTCTCTTTAAAATCCATATCGAGAATGCTTGCGGCGAGCGTACCTGTCCAGGCTCCTGTTCCCGGAAGAGGAATGCCTACGAACAGCATAAGTGCAATAAAAAGTCCGTGGCCTGCCTTTGCCTGAAGTTTTTCGCCGCCGTGTTTCCCTTTTACAAGAAAAAACGTACAAATTTTACCGATGATTTTTTTGTCGGAACCCCATTCCAGAAATTTCCGGGCGAACAGATAAATGACGGGAACCGGAACCATGTTTCCGATAATACATACAATGTACGACCAAAGAAGGGGCAGCGGCGGATTGAACGCCTGTGATACTGGTATGGCGCCCCGCAGTTCAATGAGCGGAACCATGGAAATGAAAAATATCCACAAATAGTGTTTCAGCATAGATACTAAGTATACTGATTCAATCAGAGGAAGAAAAGCCTGATTTGTTCATTAAAAGAGACTTTATCAGAATCAAAGTCTGCTCCATTTTTCCACCTGTTGAAATATTCTCTCCTTTTAGGTACGTTAGTGCATAGTCATTCAGCCGGAATGCTGCTGAACATTCTGCGCATCTTCCTGCCTGTATTGCAGGTTTCATTTGACTTTACAGGAGACTATACGTGAAAACTGGTTTTTCTGAATACCCGAAACTGTTTCTTTCCACACTGTATCTGAGCACGTTTACCTTCGGCGGCGGATACGTCATTGTTTCACTTATGCGGAAGAAGTTCGTCGATGAATATCACTGGATAGATGAAAAAGAAATGATCGATCTTACTGCAATCGCACAGTCCGCCCCGGGATCTATTGCAGTGAACGCTTCCATCCTTGTCGGCTACCGGGTTGCAGGAATTCCCGGAGCACTGCTGACTATCTGCGGTACCATTCTGCCGCCCCTTGTCATCCTTGCCGTTATCTCGCTGTTCTACAAGGCATTTGAACGCAATTCTTTTGTAAGTGCAGCCCTTAAAGGAATGCAGGCAGGGGTTTCTGCCGTCATTTTTGATGTGGTCATCAGTATGGGCGGTGATGTCGTCAAAGAGAAAAGTCTGCTGTCGGTCATTCTGATGTTTGCGGTCTTTGCCGCTTCATATTTCTTTAATGTCAATATCATTCTGATAATTGTCCTGTGTGCGGCACTGGGGGCCGTATCGACTGTATACCGCAGCCGGAAGGAGCGCAGAAAATGATATATGTTCAGCTGCTTGTCAGTTTCTTCCAGGTAGGATTGTTCGGTATCGGCGGTGGATATGCGACGCTGCCTCTGATTCAGGATCAGGTAGTTACGCTGCATCACTGGCTGACTATGAAAGAGTTTACGGATATAATAACGATATCGCAGATGACTCCGGGGCCTATAGCGATTAATTCGGCGACATTTGTGGGGATTCGTGTTGCCGGTATGGCCGGTGCCGTTGTTGCAACACTGGGATGTATTCTGCCATCGTGCATCATCGTAATGGTTGTTTCGTATTTCTATTTTAGATACAGAAATCTTTCTATTATACAGGGCGTCCTGAGAGGACTGAGACCTGCTGTTGTAGCGCTCATTGCCTCTGCCGGTATATCCATACTGCTGCTTGCGTTGTTCAATACGGGAACGCTGAAGCTGCCTCTTCGCGCTGTTGATATAAAAGCGTTTATTATATTTGCGGTAAGTCTTTTTATTCTGCGCAAATGGAAGACCGATCCTGTCTATGTTATGCTGGGAACTGCCACTGCCGGTATAGTTGTATATAAGTTACTGTAGGGAACCTCTAAAAACTGAAGTTTTTAGAGGTTCCCTACAGTATTTTTGAGTCTGCTGTGTCGTTTTTCCTTGACAGATTGTTGCTGCGGTGTTCTATTTAAAGTAGAGGTTTTCTGAAAAATGTATCACAGCGAACCGCATATTTTTGCGGAAAAATTATTTCAGGGAGAAAAAAATGCTTGATTCAGAACTTGTAAAACTGCTTAACGGGCAGATTAATATGGAGTGGTATTCAGCATATATGTATCTGGATATCTACAGCTACTATACGGATAAAAATCTTAACGGATTTGGTGCATGGTTCAATATTCAGACGCAGGAAGAACGGGATCATGCACGGCTTTTTATGACGTATATGCTTAATAATGATGTAAAACCGGAACTTCATGATATAAAGGCCCCCGGAAAGATATTCAAAGACTTCAGAGAACCGGCGGAAGCTGCATACATACATGAACAGGCTGTTACAGCTTCTATCAACAATCTGTATGCAGAGGCTCAGAAACTCAAAGATTTCAGGACTATGCAGTTTCTTGACTGGTTTGTGAAAGAGCAGGGGGAAGAAGAAAAAAATACGCTGGATATACTCAAACGCTATGATCTTTTCGGATCTGATCCTAAGGGATTGTATCTGCTTGATTCTGAACTGGGGACGCGTACGTATGCACCTCCGACACTGATATTATAAGGAATGTCTGAGTGTACGATGTTATTATCGTCGGCGGTGGCCCTGCGGGGCTTGCCGCCGCTGTTTATGCAGCTCATGCAGGTCTTTCTACAATACTCTTTGAACGTATGGTTCTTGGAGGAACAGCCGCGGCTACATACCGTATCGACAATTACCCCGGATTTAAAAATATATCAGGCCGGGAACTGGCGGATGAATTAAGGGCACATGCGGAAGATGCCGGTGCAGTAATAAAAATGGAGGCGGTAAGTGCTCTTAAACTTGACGGCAGGATAAAACAGATACGTACTGCCAGCGGTTCCTGTGAGGCCAGAACGGTTATTCTTGCCTGTGGTTCTGACAGAAGAAAACTCGGGATTCCCGGTGAGGAAGAATTTACCGGGCACGGAGTATCGTATTGTGCCACCTGCGACGGTAACTTTTTCAGGAAACGCGATGTAGCTGTTGCAGGCGGTGGAAATTCTGCCGTAAGTTATGCTGTTGAACTTGCTGCAATTTGTCCGCATGTTACGCTTATATACCATGGCAGGAAACTGAAAGCAGAATATCTGCTCAGAAAGAAACTCGGATCTCTGTCGAACGTTACTGTGCTGTACAGACACGAAACCAGAGAAATACAGGGAGATACGGCTGTACGCCGGATTTTAGTGGAAGATCTTGATACCGGAAAGCAGTATACACTCCCTGCTGCTGGTATTTTTGTGGCAATCGGCATCAAACCGAATTCAGAACTGCTTCCTCATGAACTGCTGGATCCCGACGGGTTTATACAGGTTCCTGAAAGCGGAGTTACATCACTGCCAGGTGTATTTGCCGCCGGCGATCTGCGCAGGAAACAACTGTATCAGATAGTTACAGCGCTTTCGGACGGTGCTAATGCTGCTTATTCTGCAGAGGTATATCTGCAGAATGAAGAAAAAAAGGATACCTGACTTTATGCTGGCGAAAGCAAATTGTCAGACAGAATTATGATGGTCATAGCTGTATGCAGCGGAATTGTTGATTTTTTCAGTCTATCATATTTTCGCTGAAATCTTCCGGTTTTCCCTGCCATTGTATTCTGCCTGCCTTCATAAGGATTATCCGGTCTGCCACTGCTTTTGCTTCTGCTATATCGTGCGTAACGAATATACCGGTAAAACCTTCTTTTTTCTGGCTGCTGCGTATATCCGCTGCAAGTTTTTTACGGAGCGGTGCATCAAGAGCAGACAGTGGTTCGTCGAACAAAACGAGCGGCGGCTTCATGATAAGCGTCCGTGCAAGCGAGACCCGCTGTGCTTCACCGCCTGAAAGTGTGTCCGGCCGCCGGAAACCGAATCCGGCAAGCCCGACCAGCGACAGATATTCTTCTGCGCGCTTACGGGCTTCGGCTGCGTGTACGCCTTTGCAGCGGAGACCGTATGCGACGTTATCTGCAACCGACAGATGATTGAAAAGCGCATGATTCTGGAATACCATGCCTATACCTCGTTTTCCCGGAGCAAGGTCAGTTATTTCATTACCGTTGAGCGTGATGACAGGTTTTTTGCCGTCGGTACGCGGACTGAACTTTTCAAGTCCTGCAATCAGGCGGAGAACTGATGATTTACCGCTCCCGCTCCTGCCTGCGATGACAGTCATTGTTCCCTTTTCCACGGCGAACGAAAAATCAATCGTTACAGAATCCCATACACGGTATAAATTTTCAGCAGAAAAACAGCTGGTCATGTTTCTTTCTTCCCCAGTGAGAATATCAAAATGCAGAGAATGCATAATATTGTTCCGCATGCACATGATGCCGCGAATCTGTATGAAGATGCAAGCCTGTACGTGTACAGTGCAAGTGTATCGAACCGGGGAACTGAGAGGACAAGCGGCAGCGTCGTATCTCCCATGCTTACAGCAAAACAGAAGCTGAAAGACGATATAATGCTTTCCCTGCATGACGGCAGTACGATACGGAACAGTGTATCAAGCGGTGTATCTGACAGAAGCTCTGCCGTATCAAGCGTATCCTGCGGTATGGCACAGAGTGAAGCGTATATCTGTCGGAATGCGAGCGGCCATGCGAGCGCTGCCTGAGAGGTGATAAGAGCCGGAATTGTTCCACAGTGGACAAGAAGCGTCATACCGTACCCCATTACGACTGAAGAAACTGCCATAGGCAGCATAGGCAGCGTCTGGAGAAGCGAATTTTGTCCGAGCGGATCCCGTACGCGCAGCGTCCATGCATAGACGAACGCGGTAATGATGCAGAGCAGGGCAGAAAACGGTGCCGTTTCCAGTGTTCCGAGCAGCGCGTTCCGGAAACCTGATGAACTCATGATTTTTATAAAAACATATGCTCCATCTTTTCCTGTTATACTTCCTGAAAGAATACCTGCCAGCGGACTCAGAAAAAATAAAACAATAACTGTTCCAAGAATAATACAGGAAACATATTCTGCAGTTTTCATACTGCGGCTTTCATACTGCGCGTCTCCGATTTTTGCCCGGTTGTATCTATGGTCAGCAGAGGGAGTACCGGTAACGTACGCAGGTTTAATTTTACTGTATAAAAATATTACCGCAAGTGCGAATACCGTTTCGATGAGCGCAAGTTCAGATGCTGTTTTAAAATCGAGCGTCGTACGTGCCGCCTGATATATTTCGACTTCAAGAGTCGTTCCGCCTATACTACCGAAGAGCAGAACAATCATAAAACTGAAAAAACAGTACAGAAATACGGGAATGCACGCGGCCGCTACTGCCGGTGAAAGCTGGTGAATTGTTATGGTAAAGAATATATGTCGTTCATCCGCACCAAGCATGCGGGCTGCATCCCGTTCGTCAGTTGGAAGATTCTTCCACGCTGCGGATACGACCGCCATGACAAGAGGAAAGTTGTAGAAACCCTGTGCAGTAATAACACCGGCTGACGAATAAAGAAAAGTGAACGGCGGATTTTTCAGGTGCAGTATTTTCATGAGAACGACATTGATGACTCCGTTCATTCGGAACGTACCCACGAATCCCAGCGCGATGATGAGCGGTGGAATGCACAACGGTACTGCCGACAGGGAGAGAAGAAACCGGCGGCCAGGAAACGATCTGTTTGCGGTAAAAAATGCTGCCGGAATACCGACGGCCGCCGCAATCAGTGTTGAACCGAGTGCTATTTTAAATGTATATCCGGTTATGCGGAAAAGATTATTATAGAAGGAAACTCCGCTTTTACCGCTGAATAACGGAAGAACTGCTGCCGCGAGCGGAAAAAGAAATGCGAGACAGATGCATGCGGAAACGATGACGGCACATGCGGCCGCAGAATATTCGGCCGCGTGGATTCTGTCTGTCATCAATTTCCCAGAATGTTCATAATGTTGTTTACCGCAGCGGACACTTTTTCCGTATTATATGAAAGCGTCTTTGCGTCCTCCGGTACAACTTTTTTATAGCAGTCAGGCAGCGTAATATTTTTATCTGCCGGAACCATCCACTGGGTGAGCGGAATGACATTCTGAGCTGCATCACTTATAAGGTAGTCCATAAACGCACGTGCACCTTTTCCGTTGAGAGCGCCTCTTGTAATACCGGCACCTTCAACCTGCTGTACATGGCCTTCTGCAAATACGAGCGCCTTATAGCGCGTTGTTTTTTCTGCATACACGTGGTATGCAGGACTTGTCATGTAGCTGATGACGAGCGGTGCTTCTCCCGCTGTAAAAAGCCCGTAACCGGCGCTCCATCCCGGAGACATAGTGAGAATCGACGGTTTAAGCGCTTTCCAGTAACGGGCATATCCGTCTCCGAATACAGCGAGTGTCCATGCCAGAAATCCGAGTCCCGGCGTACTTGTCCGCGGATCCATAAGAATGACCTTTTTTGCATATTCGGGTTTTGTTAAATCCTCAAGGCTTTCAGGAGCCGGAACATCCGACTGTGTGTCGTAAATAAGTGCGAACTGACTGTAGTCGTACGGGGTAAGAAGCCAGTCTTTTCCGAGTGCCTTATGAAGACCTTCCGGAATTATGTTATCTGCATTTTTCGGTTTATACTCTGCAAGTATTTTTTCCGAACGGGCTTTATCGATAAGATTATTGTCCAGCCCCAGCAGTACGTCCGACCGAGGAGACTCTTTTTCGAGCAGTGCTTTTGACAGAATCTGGGCACCGTCTCCGCAGTTTACGTATGTTACTTTAAATCCGGTTGCAGTTTCAAAATCTTTTGCAATCTGCACTCCCGGTCCCCATTCCCCCATGAACGAATCGTAAGTATATACGATGACTTCCTTTGTTCGTTCTGCGGAAACGCTGTTCTTTCTGCTGCAGGATATGCATGCGGCAGAACCATAAATAGATAAGAGGGTTAAAAAAATATAATTGATTTTTTTCATACCTTCCTCCGCCGGTATTGTCCGGATCAGGTTGGAACACCATATGGTGTTCTACGGGTGTAATCTCAGGAAGCACTGTTTTAGAACTGTGCTTCCACCCCGGTTATAAAAAGAGTATAGTCAGTACAGGAAGATTATACAACCCCGGAATTATATCCCCATAGCCCGTTTTATTGCTGCAAGCAGCTCACTGAATTCGCTGTATGCAGGAATACCTGGATTGTCTGCTATTATTTTGGGTGTCGATTTGAACAGAAAACCTGCTTTTGACGCTTTTATCATCCCAAGGTCGTTGAACGAGTCGCCTGAAGCTATTGTATCATAACCTATCGACTGGAGTGCTCTGACGGTCGTAAGTTTACTTTTTTCGCAGCGCATTTTATAACCGGTAATTTCGCCTCCGGATCCTGTTTCAAGTGTGTTGCAGAAAATCGTGGGCCAGTTAAGTTTTTTCATAAGCGGAGAAGCAAACTGTTCAAATGTATCGGAAAGAATAATGACCTGCGTAAAGGTCCGCAGTTCGTCAAGAAATTCTTTTGCACCGGGCATGGGATCGATTTTTGCAATTGTATTCTGAATCTGACTTAGACCCAGACCGTGTTCCTTTAGTATGCCGAGCCGCCATTTCATCAGCTTGTCATAATCCGGTTCGTCTCGTGTCGTACGGCGAAGTTCGGGGATACCGGTTGTCTCGCTGAACGCGATCCAGATTTCCGGTACAAGGACGCCTTCCATATCAAGGCAGGTAATAAACATAGTGCGCTCCTGAAAAAATAATATAAACTGGTTACTTGTAAAAGTCTGTTTTTATAAATGACTTTACGGATTTTTTCAAAACAATATGCACAGTATATTACTACAATTTGAAAAATTCTATCACCATATCTAAGGTTGTGTTTGTGGAATCAGTCTGCTTTTTGCAACTGTCTCAGACAGTAAATATTTCTGAGTATGTTTCTTTTATAAAAGTTTGGGATAGATGCTGGTTCTATATAGAAATATTCTCAGGAGATGTATGAAAAAATAGACGCTGATGGATCTGAATTCGATGTGTTATATCCGATATGTTTTTTTTGTGTAAATGACATGTTAATATCTTATTGACATGTACTGATTTTTTTCAGATTTGATAATACCATATATATGGTATATATCAAATGACGATATGGTATTATTGAAAATACTACCATATTTCTATGTTATAAAAAACGATGTGTATAAAAAATAATACAATGCAGGATTCTTTATGTATAGGCAGGTGTATAATTTTTTGTACAAAGCTGTATTTGAATTTTAATAACAGGAAAGAGCTGTTCTTTTTTACTATGAATTTTGTTTTTTTTCCGGTTATAAGTTTTCTATTATTTGTAATATAAGAAAATATCTAAGATCCTACCATATAGCCGGTTTTTTGAAAAAATGGTTGGCATATAACTTGCAAACATAAAGGTGACTATGTTGCTGCTATACGGAAAGAGAGGTCAGTATGGAAAATGATATTTTTTATACATATGTAAATGAAATAAAAGCATATAAACTGCTTACAGCGGAAGAGGAAACTGAGCTTTCCAAAAAAATTGCTGCCGGTAGTGAAGCTGCCCGGAAAACTCTTATTAATTCAAATCTTCGTCTTGTCATCAGTATAGCAAAGAAATTTTCAGATTCTAATATTCCTATAATGGATCTTATTCAGGAAGGAAATATAGGTTTAATTACCGCCGTGACGAAATACAATTATTCATTTAATACGCGCTTTTCGACATATGCTTATTCATGGATTATGCAGTACATGCTCCGTTATATGCATGCAAAAGCATCTTTGATTCATCTTCCTAACAGAAAGAAGGAAATGGTGCACTGTCTGAATAATACGCGTTCATATCTGTATCAGAAAAATGGCCATGAGCCTTCATGTGAAGAACTTGCAGCGTATTTATGCCTGCCGGTTGAACAAGTCAGGGCAGGGATAAATATTTCATACAATGTGGTCAGCCTTGACTCGACTTACGGTGAACATGACGAAATGACAGTATCCGACAACATTCCGGATCAAACACCGGGACCTGAAGAAGATTCCATGCGCGGTGTAGCGAAGCTGGAAGTGTATAAATTAATGCAAACGCTGCCTGAAATGGAACAGAAGGTTGTTTATCATCGTTTTAATTTTGATAACGACAGAAAGACTAAGACATTACGTGAAGTAGGTGTGCTGCTTGGAGTTTCTGCAGAAACAGTCCGTCAGATGGAAATGCGAGCCATTCAGCGCATGAAAGTCTCTGTGACTGCTGCAGGGGATAGTGAAATTCTCCTTACAGCATAATTATACTGGTT
>JBAYAJ010000062.1:0-12394 GCA_041669845.1 Treponema sp. | reverse complement strand
TGATTTTATCCAAAGTACATTTGTGATCAACTTCTGCCATAATTAATAACTCCTGTTCTCACTACCGGTTTGCAGTGAGTAAAATATTATAAATTCAAGAATAACATAAAACCACGTTATTAGCAATGAGCGCTTTTTTATTTCCCTACAAGACTGCAGAAATCAGTTTTGGATATTGCTTTAATACCTTTATCTCTGTGTTCACCTGAATGGATTTCGTCGTCAGCAAGTATAAGTGTACCTGTTCCCTTAAGACGTTTACAAAGCATACCACCGTTCTCGTACACAAGACGTGCAATCCGGTATGCTTCATCTATATCGCGGTTTACTCTGAAGCCGATTGAATACAGTTCCCCTGAAAGCACATTCGAATGAGGCAGTTTATCTTTTTTCCCGTACAGTTCCTCTATCTTTGCAAGTATTTCGTTCCGCCGCTTCCGTTCAATCATCTGTTCCTCTGCTTTTTCCACCGAAAGCAGTGTACTGCGGTTCTTCTCAAGCAGAGGACCAATACCGGTATTCTGTGCTTCTGCAAGTGCTTTTACTACAAGCATCGTCATCATTGCATCATCGCAGCTGCGGTGCGCATGCAGTTCTGTCGTATCAATATGATAATATTCTGCCCATGCCTCAAGTCCTTTCCGTTCACCGTTTGCGTTGTTGAGCATTGGCTCCGCGTCATATGCAGCAAAATTTATAAGCGGCAGACCGTAGCGTTTGCATGCAGTAATGATAAAATTAACATCATTAGTCGAGGAAAATCCGATTATTTTCCGGTATGACGCAGTAAGCAGCTCCTTTATAGGTTTATACCAGTCCTCGAATGTATGCTGCTGGCGGAAGTATTCTTTAGAATATGCAAGTGGACACCTGTTTTTCGGAGAAAACAGGTACCAGTCAAATTCCGCCTGAGGATTCATGACGATATCCTGTGAATCAATAATAGTAAAACTGCCGTCAGTCACGACATACCCGAACGAACACATTTTGCCTTCTCCGTTGAAGCAATTTGCGCATTCAATATCAAAAAAAAGATACGTATCATTCATTCTTCAGCTCCAGAATTAATAATTAACAATTTATCATTTTTTTCACGTCTAAAATAATCTCTCACCCGTCCGCGTGCATCATCAGTACTTTTTGCGTTAAGCATCTGCGTCTGAAAATAATGTGCAAACGAGAAACCAAGACAATAGTATTCAAAAAAACGCTGCATTCTCGTTTTCCGGAATTCCAGCGGCTGATATTTCTCCAGCATGTCTAAAAAATCAAGAGCTGTCTGTTCACGGTCTATTGTACAGAAAAAGCTGGCATGATTCAAAACAGCCCGAAGCTCTGCAAAAATCCACGGGTATGTTGCAGCTCCGCGCGCAATCATAATACCGTCTGCATGCGGAGCTATAGAAACAGCCGCATTCATGGACTTTTCATCATGTACCGCCCCATTCAGAATAACAGATACATCATTCTGTTTATAGCGGACAGCAAGACGTTCGACATATTCCCATCTCGGCGCAAGCCGGTATTTTTCTCTGCCTGTACGAGGATGAAGCGTAAGCTGTGTTACCCCTTCAGAAACAAGCATATCGGTAAAAGCAAAGAAATTTTCGTCAGTAAAGTCTTCACCTCCAAGACGAAGTTTTACCGACAACCGTCTGTTAATTCCGGTATCTTTCGAAACGCGCTGCATAACAGCTTTTACTTCATGTACCATTTCGCGGGTTTGTTCCACAGGTTTCAGCATCCATGCAATTCCTGCGCCGCTGTTCATAATGTCCGGAGCAGAGCATCCCATATTCAGGTCTATTCCGATTCCGGGAAGCGGTGCAAGTACTGCAGCAGCCTGTACCATATGTGCCGTATCTTTTCCTGTCAGCTGCCAGACAACTTTTTCGGGAACAGGATCTGAATTTATATAATATTTTTCGAACGGTCCACCATTTACAAGAGAACCTGCATTTATCATCTCTGTATAATATTCGTCGCATCCACCGAATTTTTCTACAGTACATCTGAATCCGGCATGAGTAAGCGTAGCCATAGGAGCACAAATCAGTTTCATTATACCCATTACTATATCATAATTGCAGAAAAAAGTTTCAGAGAGAATAACAGACATGATCTGCAAAGACATATACCATAATCCGGCAAAGTATATTAGTATATCTCTATGTATGAAATTGAACAAAAAGCACATGTTTCAAACAGAAAACAAGTTATTGAAGCGCTGAACACATTTGCAGAATATGACGGCAAAGCTGATAAAAGAGACATATACTATCATCTGCCTCTTACCGGACACACTTCATCAGACAATACTGGATATGTAAGCTGCCGTATCAGGTACGAAAAACATGAAACTGGAAATGCCGTGCAAAACAATATTTTTTTCACTTATAAGAGAAAAGAACAGCGGACCGGTACCGGAAAGGTACCAATAGAAGTTAACGATGAAAAAGAATGTATACTGTCCGACAGTTCTGCACTTGAGGCACTTCTTACAGATGCCGGATTCACAGTCGCCCGCACGAAACATAAAATCACAGAAGGCTGGTATGCATCTACTGAAGCAGGAAAAGCGCATATTGAATTGTGTACGGTACCGCCGCTTGGTGACTTTCTTGAAATTGAAATAATGAGCAAAACTGAAAACGAAAAATCCGTTACATCCGCCGGAAAATGTATTGAAGAATTGTTCAGCAGGTGCAGTATTCCTCGTTCAGCGGTAGAAAGCAGATATTATAATGAAATGCTTGCGGCACCAGGAACCTAAAAAACTGATTATATAAGTAACTTTTTTCAAGGTACACTCAGCTTGACGGTATATTAATAATGCTCTACGATAAATAACCATTAACAGCCAGATCAGGAGAAGATTCATGTTTAACAGAAAAAAGTACAAAGAATTTGCACGCATCCAGCTGAAAAAACGCTGGACTTTACCGGTTGTAATGACAGTGATTACATTTGTGATCACTGTACTACTGGAGGTGCCCTATATGCAGAATCTGGTAGATGCTTTCGAAAAGCAGGGAGCCGCATCTGCATCAAATTTCTTGGCAACATACAGACAAATTCTGGCATCATACAAAGAGACGACACTTGAACGTATCTGCGGATGGGCATCATTTCTTATTTCAGCAATAATCACGGTAGCCCAGTATCACGTATATCTTAAAATGTCCCGCGGGCCGGAACAGGTCCGATTCGGTGACTTTATGGAAGGCTTTAATTACTGGTGGCGTGCAATTACTGCTTCTTTGTGGATGTATTTGTGGATTATTCTCTGGACACTTCTGTTTATTATTCCAGGAATCGTCAAAACAATTGCATACTCGCAGACATACTTTATTATTACGGAATTTCCTGAAATATCAGTGACAAAAGCTCTTGATATAAGTAAACTCATTACAAAAGGTTTCAAAGGGGATCTTTTCGTAATGTGGATGAGTTTTCTGGGCTGGGGAATTATTTCCTGCCTAACCTGCGGAATTGGTTTCATATGGCTTGTTCCATATATGAATATGTCTATGACTAATGCATATCACGGTCTTATGAAGCATGCGCTTGAAACACAAATTATTACAGTAGAAGATCTGAAGCAGTAAGGAAATAAGTATGTCAAAGAAATCGAAAAAAACAGGAATCGTTGTTTTCATAGTTATCCTGATTATCTCTGCAGTCTTAGCCGGAATTGGTGTATATGAGTCAACGGATGACAGTACAAACACTACCGGCAACCCGGCTCTTGAACCTTCTCAAAAACGTATTTTCTTAAGGGATGCAGAACCCCTCAAAAAACTAAAAAAACAGTATATAGCGGCATTGTATATAGAGGGTACCATTGAAGATGCGAATAAAACGTATAACCAGGAATGGCTTCTTACAACAATCACTGCCCTTACAAGTGATGAAAACAACAAGGCAATCCTGCTGTATATTAATTCACCTGGTGGTGGCGTTTATCAGTCCGATGAAGTATATCTTGCGCTCTGCGATTACAAAAAAGCAGGCAAAACAGTATATGCATACATGGGGCCGCTCGCTGCATCCGGCGGATATTACATTGCATGTGCAGCCGACAGAATTTATGCAAACCGCAACACACTCACAGGTTCTATCGGCGTTATTGCAGGAGAATCAATCGATGCAACAGAACTGCTTAAAAAAATCGGTATAAAAGCCGAGACTATCACTGCAGGTAAAAATAAAAATATGCTCAATTACAATAGTCCGCTCACTGATGAACAGCGTGCAATTATGCAGACCGTTGCGGACGAAGCTTATGAGCAGTTTACGGGTATAGTCGCTGCAAGCCGGCATATGAAAATCGCTGAAGTAAAAAAACTTGCAGACGGGCGAATTTATACTGCAGCACAGGCACTAAAGAACGGTTTAATTGATCATATTGGTTCATGGGATGATGCGGCATCAAATCTTTCTGATCGTGTATCACAAGGTAAGGCAAAAGTCATAACATACCGTTACGAACGAAATGAAAATTTTTTTGATATTCTTTCAGGAGCAGTAACACGTTTTACCGGCAGTATGACGTTAAGCAGGCTGGGCCTGCCTCAGGCTATCGCCGATAAAATTCAACCGGATGTTTCCTACCCTGCATATATATATATAAAATAGTACAATACCCGGCTCAAATCCGCCGGGATGGCGGACTTTGAGACCAGAGAATCCCCACGAGTTCATTTCATAAGCAGATTTTTTTATACATACATTTTTCACGTATACAGAATTGTGATTCAGTCTTTAAATACAACATCTATTACCGTACTAAGTTCATCAAGTTTAAGAGGTTTTCTAAAAAATTTGACGATTCCCAGATCCTCAATCTTTTTTTCATCATCCTCCCCCTGAAGAGCAGTTACAACAATAACGGCGGGCTTGCCATATTCTTTATTTTCATTAATTTTACGGCACAATTCAAAACCATCGATACCAGGCAAATCCAGATCAAGTATAATACAGCGCGGATGTCTTGAAGAAAGTTGGACTCCGGCATCAAATCCGTCATATGCCTGCAATACTTCCAAAGAAGGAAAATTCTTATTGATAAAGCCTGAAATAAGAGTATTAAAAATCTTATCGTCGTCGATTACAAGCAGAACACCTGAATTATATGCAGCCCTGTTCGTACATGCATTAAGCAGTTTCATCGGAATATGCATATTACGGCTGCTCATAAAATCGACAAGATCATCAGGATAAACCCGGTATTGCCCGCCCGGTGTTTTGAACGCCTTCAGATATCCATTATTTATCCAGTTTATGGCAGTCTGATTAACGACGCCACAGATATTCGCTACTTCAAGCGCTGAGTAAATCACAGGTTTTTCAATTTTCTTTGACATTGTAATTTTTCACCCTTTGCAGAAACAGATATTTTATTATAGCTTTTTTTTAAGATTTTATCCACTTTTTCAGCCTGAATACGAAAAGGAATCAATTACGGCAGCCGCCATACCTGCATTAAATCCATGCCGGATAAGACTGCTCATAATCCTGTCATATGTCATTCGATGCTCCAGACACTTCCTTACCGCTTTTCTACACTCCTCTTCTTCAGGATTTTCTTTAAAATACTCGTTAAGAGCATCATCTGCCGTATGCCTGTCAATTCCGCGGGATGCAAGTTCCGCCGCGAGTCGTATACGCCCTTCATGATGTGTTATCTTCCTGCAGTTAAGCCATGCTGCTGCATACCGCGAATCAGAAAGATAATGCACACTTTCCAGATAATCAAGAGCCCTTTCTATATACTGCTTCTCCAGACCTTTTAAAATAAGCTTTCGAAACAATCCGAAACGGGACTGCTCTGCACGCGCAAGATAAGCAGCCGCTTTTATTTCGGCAGCATAACATAACCCCGCGTCAAGTATGTCCTGCTCTTCTTCACCGGAAAATTCAGACAAATCTCCAATTTTTTCCGGAATGACACACTGTAAATATGTGGTACGTATAAAAAAAGCAGGCCCGTCCGCAGTTGCAATTTTGATACAGCCGGGAGAAACCTGCTCTGCCACAGAAATAACCAAGTTTTAGCGCTTGCTGAACTGGAATCTTCTGCGTGCACCCTTCTGGCCGTACTTCTTGCGTTCAACCATACGGGAATCACGGGTAAGATATCCGTTTGACTTCAACGCAGTGCGCGAATCCTGATCAATCTGAATAAGTGCACGTGAAATGCCGTGCAGACATGCAGCTGCCTGTCCGTTACGACCACCACCGATAACATTAATCATAATATCATATTTATTATCATTGGAAGTTACGAGAAGCGGCTGACGAACCATCTGCATCTGTTCGTCTGTATCAAAATATTCTTTTGCATCTTTCCCATTTACAACAATTTTGCCTGAACCCTCGCGTACAAAAACACGGGCTACGGCTGTTTTTCTTCTACCTGTACCAATTGCCAAGTTCTTTACCATTTGAAACTCCTACTCACACTTCAAGAGGCTGCGGGTTCTGTGCTTTATGCGGATGATCGGCACCGGCATAAATCTTTACATTATCAAACATAACGCGTCCGAGGCGTGTATGAGGGAGCATGCCTTTTATTGCAAGAACAAGCGGCTCTTCCGGATGTTTCTTAATCATCGTTTCGAAGCTGTGATGCTTCAAATTGCCGACAAAACCAGTATATTTATAGTAAATCTTTTTCTGTTCCTTACCGCCGGTAACTGCAACTTTGTCTGCATTAATGATGATTACAAAATCACCCATATTCTGGTTTGTTGTAAATGTGGGTTTGTTTTTTCCGCGGAGCATAGATGCGGCTTTTGCAGCAACACGTCCGAGTGGTTTTCCGGCTGCGTCGATGACATACCATCTACGCTTCTGTTCCGGTTCTTTTACGAAAATCGTATTCATGTATATACCTTAAAAAAATAAAGTTTTATGTATTTTCCGCCTTTGCATCTGACTGAAAACACAGGAAACAGTGATGAGCATTCCCTGCTTCCATATACGGGGTATATTAATATACCTTTTTCGGGGATAAATGTCAATCAGTCTTTCTTTTCTTCTTTAGATTCACGTTCCCGGGCTTCTTTCTCTTCTTTTGCTGCTTCTTTCTTATCCTTTATGTCGGCTGCGCCTATAAAAAGACAGATAAGACCTATGAGAGCGGCTATTACAGGAAGGCTTCCCCGAAGAAACGCAAGTACATCCATTCCCCAGTTAAGAGGGCATGAAGGTAATAGAGAAAACACTGTAAAAGCAATAAAGATAATTCCGGCAATTAATGATAGCATAACAAAATCTCCTGAAATAAATATAGTGTAATAATACTACAAGTTGTTCGAAAATACTACAATAAAACACATGTCTTTGACTCATAAAATGCAAATATATATAATCTGATAAAAATGAACAAACCATATTTTATGTCGGCAGTAAAAACGACACTTCCGGTTTTTTTCGGATATCTCGCAATTGGCATACCATTCGGTCTTATGATCGTAAATGCAGGCTATCCAGTATGGATTGCACCTGTTATGAGCGTAACGATGTATGCAGGCGCAGGTCAGTACATTGCAGTAGGGCTGTTTGCAACAGGTGCATCCCCCGGTACCATAGTACTCACAGAACTGCTTGTAAATATCCGTCACATTGTATACGGACTTTCTCTCATAACAAGGTTTAAAAACGCAGGAAAATGGAAACTGTATCTGATTTTTGCACTCACCGATGAAACGTATTCGATACTTACATCATGCGACGTACCGGACGGAGCTGACACCGGAAAATATTATGGTACTATTGCGCTGCTTGACCAGTCATACTGGATTGCAGGCAGTGTAATAGGTGCAGCAACCGGAAAACTTATTCCTGTTTCATTAACAGGCGTTGATTTCGCACTCACAGCCCTGTTTGCAGTACTGCTCATCGAACAGCTTGAAAAATCACATGATTTTCTGCCGGCGGTAATTGGAATAATTGCGGCCTGCGCTGCCATTCTGCTTGTCTGCTGCGGTGTTATGCCGTCCGGAAATATTCTTATTGCAGCACTTGCTTTTGGCTTTGCAGCACTTATTCTTACCAGAGGCCGTAGCCTTGATAAGAATACAGATCAGAAGGTGCAGAAATGACACAGTCCCTCTCTCTTTCCGCCGTAGTTACCGCTACTATCGTTTCTGCGCTGGTAATTTTTGCAACCCGGGCATTCCCGTTCGCGCTGTTCTCGCGGCGTAATCCGCCGCGTATTATACGTTTCATAGAAAAATATATTCCACCGATGGTCATGGCAATTCTCGTCGTTTATTGTCTCAAAGACATCCGTTTTACAGAAAAACCATGGGGAATTCCATCCCTTACAGCGCTTGTGGTTACCATACTTCTGCATCTGTGGAAGCGCAATCCTATGATAAGTATTTTCGGAGGAACTCTGCTGTACATGATTCTTCTGCGTATACTCTGAATAAAAACTGAGTCAAAAAATTCATTCATTGCAGAGAAAAACCCTTGACAAATCTGCTGATTAACAGCAATGTATCCCTTACATAATGTAACTTCACATAGAGGACCGCCTTTTGTGCGGTTCTATCATTTTTTACGAGGTTCTTTGAATTGAAAGGGAGCCAGGTTACTATCAATCACGTCTCCAAAAAATTCGGTGATTTCACCGCTCTGGATGACATAAACATCACAATCCAGCCGGGAGAGTTTTTCTCACTGCTGGGACCATCAGGATGCGGCAAGACTACACTTCTCCGCATTATTGCCGGATTTGAGTTCCCCGATGACGGTACTGTTTTGTTTGACGATACGAACGTCATCCCCTTACCGCCAGATAAGCGCCATTCGAATACCGTTTTTCAAACATATGCACTCTTTCCACACCTTACCGTGTATGAAAATGTTGCATTTCCACTGCGTCTCAAAAAAATTGACAAGAAGATTCTTGACGAAAAGGTGCGCTATTACATACATCTTGTTCAGCTCGATGATCATATTTCAAAAAAACCGAACCAGCTCTCCGGTGGACAGAAACAGCGTGTAGCAATTGCACGTGCACTCATCAACGAACCGAAAGTTCTGCTTCTTGACGAACCGCTTTCAGCGCTTGACGCAAAACTCCGCGCAAACCTGCTTATCGATCTGGACAATCTGCACGATAAAATCGGTATTACGTTCATCTATGTCACTCATGATCAGAGTGAAGCACTTTCTGTATCCGACCGTATCGCAGTTATGAATGCCGGTCACGTACTTCAGACCGGTACTCCGTCGGAAATTTATGAAAGTCCGTCTACTCAGTTTGTTGCACAGTTCATCGGCGAGACGAATCTGTTTGAGGCCCAGGTAGTGGATTGTGTTTCTCATGAATCAAAGGGGAAACCGCCCGACTATATGGTCACACTTTCAGTGCCTGCTCTGGGAAAACAGGCACCGCTTGCATCAGATACGGAAGCAACAGCAAGTCTTGACCGCTACATGCAGGTCACAGATTACGTACATACTTCAAAAGATCAAAAAGTAGCGTTTACTATCAGACCTGAAAAAATCAGAATTACAAAAGAACCGCCGGAAACCGGTGGACGGACAGACATTAATGTATTCAGCGGAATTGTTGAAGAACCAGTATATTCCGGATTTCAATCAAAATTTTATGTCCGTCTGGAAAACGGGTCACTTATTAAAGTTTTCAAACAGCACACGGATTATCTGGACAACGGTCCTGTAATTCAGTGGAAAAATAAAGTATATGTTTCATGGTCTGCCGACGACGGATATATCGTTGAGGACATAGAAAAATGAAAAACACGGATGAAAGACCACCAGCTGCCCGGTGGAAAAATAAACTTAATCAGGGAGCATTGTATTCATGGCCCATGGGACTCTGGTTCATTGTTTTTTTTATTGTTCCGCTCATTATTATTACAATATATAGTTTTCTGCGAAAAGGCATTTATGGAGGGGTTGAACCGCAGTTTTCCCTCCGGGCATATGAACAGATGTGTAATCCTAAATACGGCATTCTCGTTCTGCGTACGCTCCGGATAGCAGTAGTTTCAACGTTTATCACGATCCTGCTTGCCCTTCCCTGCGGATATGCTATGGCCCGCAGTAAATATCAGACAATACTGCTGTTTCTGGTCATCATACCGTTCTGGACGAACTCACTTATACGTATCTTTGCATGGATGTCAATTCTTAACAACGACGGTATTCTGAACCAAATACTCATGGGACTGCATATTACGCATAACTATATTCAGTTCCTGTATAATCAGGGAGCTGTCATCCTCGTGTCAGTGTACATGTATCTTCCGTACGCAATTTTACCGATTTTTACATCAATCGATAAATTTGATTTTTCGCTGCTCGAAGCCGCACGCGATCTTGGAGCAAACAAGTCACAGTCGATGTTCAAAGTTCTTATACCGGGAATTAAGAGCGGTATCATTACGGCGGTCATATTTACTTTCATCCCGGTTTTCGGTGCATATACAGTACCTCTGCTTGTCGGCGGCAAAGACTCATACATGCTTGGCAACATTATCGTCGATCAGGTACAAAAAACGCGTAACTGGCCGCTGGCCGCAGCATTCTCAATGGTAATCACACTCGTAAGTGTCATTGGTATTCTGTGGATTTCCCGTGCCAACAAAAAAGACGCAAAGTTAAAATCAGTTTCTACGAAGGAAGAAAATTATATTACAGGAGGACAAAAATGAATAATATATTTTTCTTTCTGTTCCCTGCTCTTTATAAAAGAAAAATGGCAGAACCAGCCAGACACGCAAAAAAAAGCTGGAAAAAACATGCTCCGACATTCTCATTGTCGAAAACTGTACTTGCACTAACACTTTTGTTCCTTTTTATTCCGCTTTTTGTGATCATTATCTATTCATTCAATGACAGTAAAGGAGCAGAATTCACACATCCGTCACTCATCTGGTACCGGAAACTTATTTTCGAGTCGGAACCACTGTGGGAAGCGCTCTTTAACAGCCTTATAATCGCATTTACGTCTGCTGCCGTATCTACACTCCTCGGTACTCTTGCTGCAATAGGATGCAATTGGTATAAATTCAAAGGAAAACGTTTCATTGAAGCTGTCACATATCTACCTATGGTTCTTCCCGAAGTAATAGTAGGTATCTCGATGCTGATTTTTTTCAGCGGAATAAAAATGCCCCTCGGCCTTTTCACTATTTTTGCAGCTCATACGACATTCTGCCTGCCGTTCGTATTTCTTATGGTCAAAGCCCGTCTTGACGAATTTGACTTCTCAATCATCGAAGCTGCGCACGACCTTGGAGCAACAGATGCACAGACGCTTATAAAAGTAATCGTACCATCGCTCATGCCCGGAATTGTTTCAGGCTTTCTTATGGCCGTTACCATGTCGCTCGAAGATTTCGTCATCACGTTCTTTGTTGCAGGACCGGGATCAACAACACTGCCGCTGTATGTCTATTCTATGATTCGTTTCGGTGTATCCCCGGTAATCAATTCGCTTTCATGTGTAATGATTGCTGCTACATGTCTTCTTGCGTTCGTCATGCGGAAAGGACTAAAAACTTTTGCAGCGTCGCATTAAGGGCATCTCTGAAAACTCACTTTCAGTGACTTTTCAGAGATACCGGCGAGTTTTAAGTCGTTGTAATATCGCGACTTAAAACATCGCACTTTCAGAGTTACCTCTAAAAACTGAAGTTTTCAGAGGTTCCCTTAATCGTGTGTATACAAGGTCTGCGTCTGCGGACCTTTATCCTAATAAGCAAGAGGATATTGAGATGAAAAAGGTCAATATCACAATTATGGCCACAGCTGCGCTCTGCTGCGTTCTGGTTTTATCGTCATGTTCGAAAAAAAACGGCGGTAATAAAGAATCGACTGAAGGATCTACACTGTATCTGTTCAACTGGACATACTACACACCTGATGCAGTACTTAAAGAATTCGAACAAAAATACAACTGTACAGTAAAAGTGGATACGTTCGATTCAAATGAAGTAATGTATGCAAAGCTCAAAGCCGGTGCAACAGGATACGACATCACGTTCCCGTCTCAGGACTATGCTTCAATTATGATTAATCAGGGGATGCTCAAAGAAATCGATCAGAATCAGTTCGAAAACAAAAAATACATCAATCCTGAAGTTCTTAAAAAAGCGACATACGATCCAAAAATGAAATACTGTGTTCCATACTATATGGGAGCGGCAGGCATCGCAGTTAACAAACAAAAACTTTCAAACTATGAAAAAAGCTGGAAAATCTTTGCAGATCCGCGTATTAAGGGTCATGCATCAATGATGGACGATATGAGGGAAGTCATAGGTGATGCACTCAAATATCAGGGCCATTCTGTCAATTCCCTTGATGACAAAGAACTGAAGTCAGCCGCGGACCTCATAACAAACAG
>JBAYAJ010000061.1:0-12893 GCA_041669845.1 Treponema sp. | reverse complement strand
CCGCCGACAACAAACGGGAGCATGTAGGAGACCCCGTTCATCAGATGTTTATAAATAACGTGGCCTGTACTTTCTTTTCCGTATGTGCCACTGGTGTCTGATACCGTCTTTTCTGCATGGTATAGGGCGACTTTCCCGGACATAGCTTCTTCAATAATTTTTTCAGCCTTGTTTATTCCGTCCGCGACTTTGCACTGGATTACTTTTTTCCCGTCGAAGCGGTCGAGAGGGACTTTTGTATCTGCGGCAATGATGATACAGTCGGCTTCTGCTATTTCTTTTGCTGTAAGTGAATTTTTAGTGCCGCTTGCTCCACGGGTTTCCACTTTCATAGAACAGCCCATTCTGACGGCAGTCTTTTCAAGTGTTTCAGCAGCCATATAGGTATGTGCTATTCCCGTAGGACATGCTGTTACTGCAAGAAGTTTTGCTCTGGCGTTCATAACGGCAGTTTTTGTTCCACCTTCAGCATCTTTTGCGGTTTCTGCCTTATCAACAATGGAAATAAACTCTTCAACAGTTTTTGCTGCAAGCAGATTTTTTGTAAGATTTTCGTCGAGCAGCAGCGTTGAAAGTTTGCTGAGTATATCGACGTGAATGTTGTCTTTTGTGTCCGGAGCTGCAATAAGAAACAGCAGCTTTACTTTTTCACCGTCCGGGGCATCGTAATCCACGCCACCGGGTATTGTCATGGCAGCAAGTCCCGGTGCTTTGACTGAAGTGCTTCTGCAGTGCGGAATAGCAACTCCGTCGCCGACTGCAGTTGTCGCTTCCCGTTCGCGTTCACACACTCCGTCAAAATATGTTTTTCTGTTTTCGATTTTGCCGCTTGCCACCATTAAATCAACAATCTGAGCAATGACATCATCTTTGTTTTCTGCTGATCCGTTAAGTTTGATGCTTTCAGGATCAAGCAAATCTTTAATTCTCATACATTCCTCCTATTATGATAAAAAACGACAAGCATGCATTGTACGTTTTTTAATTCCAAAAAATTAAAAATTGAAGTGCTGTTCCTGAAGAAGTCTTTCTACCAGTTCGCGTGTTGCAAGCTGTTCAGAAAAAGCGCTTGCAGAGCCGGTACATAATCCCATTTTAAAAGCTTCCGCAAACGATCCGCTGTTCAGATAACCTGCAAGAAATCCGGCAACCATTGAATCACCCGCACCAACAGAGTTTTTCTTTTTCCCTTCCGGTGCCGTACTTTTGTAGATTTTTCCGTTTTCGTCTATAAGGACAGCTCCGTCTGCTGCCATTGAGACAAGTACGTTACAGGCTCCCAGTTCTCTGAATTTCTGCGCATACGTAATTACTTCATCCTTTGTTCTGAGTTCGACACCAAAAATTTCTCCAAGTTCATGATTATTTGGTTTTACAAGAAACGGATGATACTGCAGGACGTTTTTAAGAAGATCATTTGTAGCATCAACTACAATTTTTGTTTTTTTTCCCTGCATTTTTTTCATAATATCCATGTATAATGTTTCCGGCAGTGTTGACGGGATGCTGCCGGCAAGCACAAGGATATCACTGTCTGTAAGTCTGTCTATTTTTTCAAAAATACGTGTAAGATCGGAAACAGTAATTTCCGGTCCCTGTCCGTTTATTTCTGTTTCTTCGTCGGATCTGAGTTTTACGTTTATCCGGGACATACCTGATTTTACCGGGATGAAGTCTGATGTAATTCCCTTGTCTGAAAGCATGTTTTTGATTTTGGCTCCGGTGAATCCTGCTGTAAAACCGAGCACGACTGAATCAATACCCAGATTGTGCAGTACAATGGAAACGTTTATGCCTTTTCCTCCGGCGTTTATTCGTTCCGTTGTTGTTCTGTTTACGATTCCCGTCCTGAAGTTTTCAACATCGACGATATAATCGAGTGAAGGATTTACTGTTACGGTGTAAATCATTATTTGCTGACCTCCACAATATTTTTACATTCAATGTAGGCATCGTCGTCGATTTTTGAGGTGATGACTGTCGCCTGTCCAAAATCTGCGAACGTGACACATGAAATCCGGGAGAACTTTCCTGCATCACATACGATGAATTTTTCACGTGTTCGTGCCATGGAAGCTTTTTTTATAAGAGCTTCATTTACGTCAGGAGTGCTGAATCCTGTTGAAAGGCTTGCACCGTTCGTTCCCCAGAATCCTTTTGTAAAATTATATTTAGAAAGTGATTCTACGGCTTCTTCACCGACAACAGCTTCTGTCGGCTGTTTTATTTCTCCGCCCAGGATATATGTATGGAATCCTGATTCCGAAAGATGCTTAGCATGGGAAAAACTGTTCGTTACGAATACGGCTTTTTTTTCAACGATAAAATCGATGATGAGATTTGTTGTGGTACCTGCGTCAAGATAAACAAAATCGTCGGGCCTGATGAGAGAGGCTGCATATTTTGCAATTTCGATTTTTTCGGCGTGATTGCAGTTTTCGCGTACAGGAACCGTATCGTCTGTTGTGCTGAACGTAACACCTTTTGCTACGGCACCACCGAACACCTTCGTAAGACGGCCGTCTGAATCAAGTGTGTTAAGATCCCTGCGGATAGTGGATTCTGATGTACCCAGTTCTGCCATTAATTCCTGAACAGTTACTGTTTTTTTTGCGTCAACAATCGAAATTATTCTGCCGAGCCGTTCTTCCGTAAGCATGATGTACCTCATCAGAACTCAGTGTAAGTCCAGTTACCGCCAAAGTCAAGCAAAAAAAATCACAAAACGCCAAATTAAACCAACTTCAAGCACTAACAGCAATCCTGAGGTAAAAAAGAACCGTCCCTGGAGTTTTATTCACGGGACGGTCTGTTTTGTCTGGAGAAATAAATTGTTATTTTGATAAAGATGAGTATTTTATACCGTCCCGCGTATTTTTTGGCGTACGGTAAGAACACTTGCAGGTGAAACCGACAGTTCATCTATTCCCATCCGGATAAATGTTTCTGTAAGCGATGTATCTGCACCGAGTTCTCCACAGATACCTACCCAGCAGTCGTGTTTGTGACCGTTTTCAATTGTCATATGTATCATCTTCAGAACAGCCGGATGATGCGGGTCGTAGAATTTATCCAGTTTTGAATTCTGCCTGTCGATTGCAAGTGTGTACTGTGTAAGGTCGTTCGTACCAATGCTGAAAAAGTCTACTTCGGCTGCGAGTTCTTCGCTCATCATAACGGCGGCAGGTGTTTCAATCATAATTCCTTCTTCTACGTTGCCGTACGAAATGTTCTCTTTGCTTAATCCGGAACGTACTTCTGCAGATATTTCTTTGATGCGGCGTACTTCCTGTACGGAAGTTATCATCGGGTACATAATTGATACAGTGCCGAATGCACTTGCCCGGTAAATGGCGCGCAGCTGTGTTTTAAACAGTTCGGGGCGCTCAAGACATATACGGATTGCACGGAAACCCATTGCAGGATTATCTTCATGGTCAAGTTTGAAGTAATCCGCTTTTTTGTCTGCACCGATGTCAAGTGTTCGTATGACGACTTTTCTGCCTTTCATTTTTCGTGCGACGTTTTTGTACGCAACGAATTGTTCTTCTTCTGTCGGGTAGGAGTCCCTGCCGAGATACAGGAATTCGCTGCGGAAAAGTCCGATTCCCGCTGCATCGTTTTCGAGTACGGTTTCAACATCATTTACATTTCCAATGTTTGCATACAGATTTATATGCCTGCCGCTTTTTGTAACGTCGTCTTTTCCCTTTAGTTCCATAAGGCGTTTTCTGCGCAGTTCCTCTTCTGTCTGCTTTTTTTTGAGCGCAGCAAACGTTTCTTCATCAGGTTCGATGATTACTTCACCGGTAAGACCGTCGACTACGGCCTGCTTTCCGTTCCATTCCGGATTAACAATAACACCGGTGACTGCAGGTATGTTCATTGTGCGTGCAAGAATTGCTGTATGTGAATTGGATGAACCGTATTTTGTAACGAATGCGAGCACTTTGCTTTTATCGAGTTGTACGGTTTCTGCAGGAGTAAGATCATCGGCTGCGAGGATGAATGGTACAACACCCGCAAGACTTTCCGGTTCCTGTCCGGTAAGTACGCAGAGAACACGCCGCGAAATATCCTTGATATCGAACGAACGGGCTTTCATGTATTCGTCGTCCATATCGGAAAATGTCTTTGCAAATTTATTTCCGGTAGACTGTACGGCATATTCTGCATTGTCGTGATGTTCGCGTATCATTTTATAAATTGAGTCGTTATAGTCATCGTCGGAAAGCATCATTGCCTGTACATCAAAAATTGCGGCAGTATCTTCATCGACTTCAATCTTTGCTTTTTTACAGACTTCATTCAGCTGTCTGACTGCAGTGCTGCGAGCCTCTTCATATCGTTTTACTTCTGCTTCTGTATTAATAATTTCCCGGCGGGAAGTATCTATTTCGAGCTTCCTGTAGTATTTTATAACGCCTGCGGCAACTCCTCCGTAAATTGATTTTCCATTGTATTTTTTCATGGCATATATACTCCTGCGGTTTCAGATACTTCAAAGTATATCGACAATTTTTTTTAATTGTCAAAGAAATAAAAAAAAATGCCTTATACCTATATATGATTATAGCTGTAAGGCATGATATCGGTTGCAAGTGTATAGTGATTATTTCTTATAGCTTCGTTTTACTTTGAGCGTTGTTGTCATTGCAAGCGGTTTTTCAAGTATTTCTATACGACTGATTCTTGCATACGGTTGGAGCGTTCTGTTTATGGTGTCGACGTCGGCCTGAATAATTTCTTTAACATCATCGGGAGCGAACATTTCTTCGCGTTTTACTCCGAGCCTGTTGTATACTTTGTCACTTGGATAGATGAGCGCTTCAATACCTTCTGACCGTGTGTTCTGGTCTTCAATGTAACCCAGAACTGTAATCTGCTGGATATCGTCATAGAGCTGGAAGGCATCTTCGATCTCTTCCGGATATACATTTTTTCCGCCGGATGTAACAATGATATTTTTTGCCCTGCCGCAGAGAACAAGATAATGTTCTGTATCGAGTTTTCCGATGTCGCCTGTTTTAAGGAAACCGTCTTCCGTGAACATTCTTTCTGTTTCTTCAGGCATGTTGTAATATCCCTTCATGACCATTGGTCCCTTTACCGCGATTTCACCGACACCTTCTTTGTCAGGATTAATAATTTTAATTTCCTCATACGGATAAAAATCTTTACCGACACTTTCGATTTTGAAATGTTCAATGGGATTAAGAGCAAGAATAGGACTTGTTTCGGTAAGACCGTATCCCTGAATGAAGTTAATTCCAGCTGCGTTGTATGTTTTGAATACACCTGACGAAAGAGGTCCTCCTCCGCAGATAGCGACACGCAGCGTATAGATATTCGCCTGCTGGAGTACAGATTTAAAAAGAATTTTTCCCGGATTCTTTCCAGTAATCTTTTTTATAATGTATGAAAGTCCCATAAGGAATTTCATAAGACCCGCAACAAGGGGGCCTTTTTCACGTATACCTTTCGTTATACCTGCGAGCAGTTTGTTGTACAGGAGTGGAACACCGAGCATAACGGTAATTTTTCCTTCACGCAGTTCTTTCATAAGACGTGATACGGCCATGCTTTTTCCAAATACGATTTCTGCGCCGGTGGAAAGCGGATTAATAAACGCTGCCTGCATTGTATATGCATGATGAATCGGCAGCAGTGCATAGAATACGTCGCCGTTTCCGTGATTAAAATTCGACTGCGCAATGTAACAGTCTGAAATGAAATTTTCGTGAGTAAGCATGACACCTTTCGGTGTTCCTGTTGTTCCTGATGTAAACAGAATTGCTGCTACGTCGTCCGGTTCCGCTGGTGGATTTTCCGGTACATTTTTTTCTGATTCAAGATTATATACGTATGTTTCCGGATATTTCTGGCAGAGAGAATATACTTTGTCGGATTTAAGGGAGAGTGTGTCGTATTTTTCTTCATCGGCGAAAATCATTGCCGGCTGCGCAGTTTGAATCAGATTTTCAATTTCGCTGTCATGAAGCGCATAATCGAGCGGTACAATTATTCCGGAGGCAAAAAGTGCGGCAAGATAGACGGTACCCCATTCAGGAGAGTTTTTTCCGGTAACTGCTATTTTATCGCCTTTTTTTATACCGTTTGCAGTCATCCACTTCGCGAGTTTTCTGACGTTTGCAAGAACCTGTGCATAGGTAAACGTACGTTTTGTGCCGTTTGGACCGTCAAAATCGGTAAAACAGGGGCTGCCGGGATATCTGTCTGCAGAAATCATGAGAACCTGCGGAAAGGTCGGCCATTTTGTATTAAAAAAATTACCGCGGTATCTATCAAGGAACGACCATGGATGTATTTCTTTGTCTGCCATAATAAACCTCAATGTTCTGTATTTTACCATAATTTGACAGATAAGAGTGAAAAAAGTTGCAAAAAGTGCCAATAATTAAGATATGAATAGATTATCAGAATTCAGGCATAATACCACGGCTGTTTTTATACTATTTCTTTTTTTGTGTATTCCTGTCACGGCGGAAGAACTCTCTTCAGCTCATGCACAGGTTCAGAGGGAGACGATTGTAGCAGATGCGAAAAAATATATCGGTTTTCCGTATGTAGACGGTGCTGTCGGACCTGATTCTTTTGACTGCTCCGGTTTTATTTATTTTATTGCACGCGATGCAGTGAATGTGCAGCTGCCTCGTACTGCAAAGGCAATGTACAGTTTTGTAAAAGTAATTCCTGACAGCAGTCTTGAACCGGGTGATCTTGTGTTTTTTAAAACGACTGAAGCGGGAACCATTTCGCATGTCGGTTTATACATTGGTAAACGGCAGTTTATTCATGCAGCAAGCGACGGTCCGAACAATGGTGTTATTGCATCGTCCCTTAATGAAGCATACTGGAAGGCCCGTTATGCAGGTGCAGGAAAATTTCTTGAGCCCGGAGACCCTTCTTATAGCTTTGAGAAGGACAAGGAAGACGTCTCTGCGGATGACATTCCGGTAAAACCGGTGGCAGAAAAAAGATCAGTTTGGGAAAACCGCCCGGCAGAAACCGGAGCGTCCGGCAGAATATCTTTTCTGAACAGTCTTATGTGTAATTTTTCTTTGTCACCGGACTGGTCTCTTTTTACGACAAATCAGTTCATACCTAACTATCGTGGTCTTAATATACAGGCTGACGTGACTGTGACAAAGTGGCCTTTAAATCCGGGCGCAGGCATAATGATGCGCTGGAATTACGGGGTCCGTTCTTTCCAGATACCTGTTGTATTTACTCTGTCCTTTACTGATTTTATGCGTATATATGCGGGACCTGTCATTACAATAGGTTCTTCGTCGCTGCCGGCAACTGAAACTGAAATAAGATCGTCTTTTTTTCCGGGAATTGCAGGTGTATCGCTCAGTCTGCCGTCATTTACGCATGGAAAGGTTCAGGTACGGATTATTCAGGATATTTGCTATACGGTGTTCAATGATACAGACGGTGCAGCACTTACTTTCGCCGAGTCTGCAACTGCAGGACTTGTTCTTTCAACAGGTGTACGTATATCTTTTCCTTTTTCTATGTTTACTAAATAGCCAAAGATAAGGTGGGGAAGTATGAAATTAATGAAATATCTGCTGCCGGCAGCTGTTCTTTTGAGTACACTGTTTCTTTCAGCATGTACAGCATCCATTGAAGTTCATCAACGTACCGGCGGAAGCACATTTGTTGTATATGATGCCGGATTCGGAAGTGCTTTTGTCAAAATGATGAGATCCCTGTCGGAAGAAAATACGGGTCCTCTTTTTGATATACCGACAATTACCGGACAGTTTCAGAAAGCCGGAATTCCGGGGATAAATGTATCTTCAGGATCAGATACATCGTTGAAAATTTCAGCACTGCTTCCTGCCGGTTCAAAAGATCCGTTGTCTGTTTCCGGTTGTATTTCCAGCACGGCGGACAGTGTTACACTTACGGTATCTCCGGAAAAACTTTCCGCACTTTATACATCACTGCCGGAAACGGTTAAGTCGTACATTGATCTATTCATGGCACCTGTGTTCAGCGGTGATGCTATGACGGCGGCTGAGTATACGGATCTTATTGCGTCTGTGTACGGAAAACCGCTGGGCGACGAAGTTGCAGCGGCACAAGTGAATATTGTATTGTACGGCCCGGACGGAAGTGGCAAAAAAAAGACGGTAACTGTCCCGCTGACAGATATACTTACTGCATCAAAACCTCTTTCATATACGGTAACGTGGTAATCTTTCGGTAATATAACGTAATATCCCTTTGCAAAATGATTGTTTCGATTTATAATGAAAGACAAACTCGAATCCATCGGTTTCTATAGGAAATCGGGAATATAAAATATATTTGCTGTTCAGGAGAATAAAAATGGCAAAAGCTGGAAAAGCCGGATTCTCTAAAGACCTTTATGATTTTATAAAGGTCTGGAAGGATAAACCGGGCAATCTTATTATGATCCTGCATCATGTGCAGGAGGAACAGGGCTACATTTCAAAGGATGCAGCCATGGAAGTTTCTGAACTTACCGGAATACCGGTCGCACGTGTGTTCGGTGTTGTCTCTTTCTACCACTTCTTCAAAACGCAGAAGCCCGGAAAGAATCAAATCAGCGTTTGCCTTGGTACAGCCTGTTACCTGAAAGGCGGGCAGGATATTATCGACGAAACCCGTACTCAACTCAAGCTTACAGACAAAATGGTTTCAACTGAAGACGGTCTCTTTTCAGTTGAACCGGTCCGCTGCATAGGCTGCTGCGGTCTTGCTCCTGTTATGTCGATTAACGGCGATGTTTACGGAAAGCTTACAAAAGGCCAGGTAAAGGGAATCCTGGACAAATATCGCCGCGCATAAAAAAACAGTCTGCCATGCATTATACGTTGTGCGATATGATAGCCGATATAACTGCGAACAGTGTTGAAGCGGGTGCGACTCATATAGCGCTTGAATGCATACAGACGAAGGATGCATTTGACGTTACGGTAGCGGACAATGGAAAAGGCATGAGCCGTGAAACGCTTATGAAAGCCAAAGATCCTTTTTATACCGACGGTAAAAAACATCCTGACAGGAAAGTCGGGCTGGGGATTCCGTTTCTTATTCAGACAGCGGAAGAAACAGACGGTTTCTGGGATATTCAATCTGTGCCGGGAAAAGGAACGACAGTGACTATGAAATTCAATCTGGCGAATATAGACACTCCGCCGGTTGGAAATCTTCAGGATTTGTTTCTTGATATACTGACACTTCCGGGAAATTACGATATGGATATACACAGAACGGACGATGCGGCAAAGCTTGATTATAAGTTAAACCGTAATGAACTGAAGGATGCATTGGGTGGTGAGCTTGAATCTGCCGGATCGCAGATACTGCTCCGGAAGTTTATCGAATCCCAGGAAGTATGAAGAAAGTACGTGTTGTACTTTCTTTAATGCAGTTGAAGTATAACTGTACGGCGCGTCATCCATGGCGCGTAACTTACAGTGATGTTCTAGGAGAACGCTATGACATTGGAAGAACTGCGCAAAATGCGCAACCAGATGAAAACTGAAGTTGAAAAACGCGAAACAGCAGGTAAAACAATACAGATTATTGTCGGTATGGGAACCTGTGGTATTGCTTCGGGTGCAAAGGATACATTTAATACTTTTCTTAAACTTATCGAAGAAAAGGGGCTTGCGGAGCGTGTTATGCTTCGTCAGACAGGATGCATGGGACTGTGTGCGCATGAACCGACAGTTGAAGTTGTTGTGCCGGATATGCCTCGTGTTATTTATGGTGATGTAAAAGCAGACATAGCAAAGGAAATCGTCGAGCAGCATATTATCGGGAAGAAACTGCTTGATAATCTTATCATCGATAAACCCGCTGCCGACATCATAACAAAAAAATAGGAGACAACGATGGCATATTCACATTATATACTTGTATGCGGGGGGACTGCCTGCGAATCAAGTTCATCGAAGAAAATTTATGAAAACCTCAAGGCTGAAGCGAAAGCACTTGGTGTTGCTGATGAAGTGCAGATCGTTCAGACCGGTTGTTTTGGATTTTGCGAGAAAGGCCCGATCGTAAAAGTTCTGCCGGAAGATTCGTTTTATGTGAACGTTGTACCGGAAGACGCACACGAGATTATTGCCGAACAGATTGTTAAAGGCCGCGAGGTTTCCCGGCTGCTGTATGACAAAAATAAAAAATCGACGGAAGAAGTTTCAGATATTCCGTTTTATAAGAAACAGATCCGTATCGTACTCCGCAACTGTGGTGTTATTAATCCGGAAAGCATTGAAGAGTACATTGCGCGGGATGGATATCTTGCGCTCGAAAAAGCGTTGTTTGAGATGACACCGGAACAGATTATTCAGGAAGTTAAGGATTCTGGTCTCCGCGGCCGCGGTGGTGCAGGATTCCCGACCGGTCTTAAATGGGACGCAGGTCTTAAAGCAAAAGGCGACGTAAAATACGTTGTCTGCAATGCTGATGAAGGCGACCCGGGTGCATATATGGATCGTTCTACGATTGAAGGAGATCCTCATTCTATCCTTGAAGCTATGACAATCTGCGGTAAAGCAATTGGTTCACATCACGGATTTATTTATATTCGTGCAGAATATCCGCTTGCTGTACACCGTCTTGAAGTAGCAATTAAGCAGGCAACTGAAAAAGGGCTTCTTGGAAAGAATATTCTCGGTTCAGGGTTCGATTTTGATATTGAAATCCGTCTTGGTGCAGGTGCTTTCGTCTGCGGAGAAGAGACAGCTTTGCTTCGGTCAATTGAGGGAAAACGCGGTATGCCGACACCGAAGCCACCGTTCCCTGCTCAGGCTGGTCTGTGGGGTAAACCGACAATCATAAACAATGTTGAAACATGGGCAAATATTCCTGTTATCATTACAAAAGGTGCTGCATGGTACAACAAAATCGGCGATGCTGATTCAAAGGGAACGAAGGTCTTTGCTCTTACGGGTAAGATTGCAAACTCAGGTCTTGTCGAAGTTCCGATGGGAACGACGCTTCGCGAAATTATTTTTGAAATCGGCGGTGGTATAAAGAACGGCAAGAAATTTAAGGGTGTTCAGACAGGCGGTCCGTCAGGCGGTATTATTTCCGAGAAAGAACTTGATACACCGATTGATTACGGTGCCCTTATACGCATGGGCTCAATGATGGGGTCCGGCGGTATGATCGTTATGGATGAGGATGACTGCGTAGTTGACATTGCAAAATTCTACATGGAATTCTGTGTTGACGAAAGTTGCGGTAAGTGTTCTCCCTGCCGTATCGGTACCCGTCAGATGTATACTATCCTTGACAAACTTTCACGTGGAAACGGTACAATGCAGGATCTGCAGAAACTTGAAGACATCGGCAGTGCTATGAAGGCATGTTCTCTGTGTGCTTTGGGACAGTCGGCTCCTAATCCGACCCTTTCTACACTCAAAAAGTTTCATGAGGAATATCTTGCTCACGTTCAGGACAAAAAATGTCCGGCAGGAAAATGTAAACACCTTCTTACATTCTTTATTACGGAGAAATGTATCGGATGCGGCGCCTGTGCACGTCAATGCCCGGCAAATTGTATTTCCGGTGAAGTTAAGACACGTCATGTCATTGATCAGACAAAATGTCTGAAGTGCGGTGCCTGCGAACGCACTTGTAAGTTCCATGCCATCGAAAAAAAGTAAAGAAGTACACCCATGTACTTCTTTACAGGCAGTTTGCCGCAGAAATTACATCCATGTATTTTCTGTTCCTGCAGTTTGCAGGTAAACTGCAGGCTGAGTGGAAGAAATAGATGACGGGCCATCCATGGCCCTATGTTAAGGAGATTTTATATGGCTAAGGTAACATTAACTATAAACGGTCAGCAGGTCACCGTTCCGGAAGGGACTACGGTCAAAACTGCTGCTGAATCAATCGGTATAAAAATTCCGTCTCTGTGCTACAGTCCGGATCTGAAACCGTGGGCTTCCTGTGGTCTCTGTGTTATTAAAAATGTGGATCCGAGAACCGGGCGGGCGCGTATGGCCCGTTCATGCTGCACTGCCGTAACAGAGGGTATGAATATTGTCACTGACGATGCGGAACTCCGCAAGGCACGCCGTATTGTTCTTGAGCTGATTCTTTCTAATCATCCGAATGATTGTCTGAAATGCTCACGCAATCATCAGTGTGAACTTCAGGAACTTGCTGCAGCCTTCGGTCTCCGCACCGTCCGTTTTGACACAATTCTTAAGGGACAGGAGACTGATGCTTCTTATAAGGAAATCGTATTGTACCGCGACAAATGTATTAACTGCGGGCGCTGCGTTGAAGTATGCCAGAATGTCCAGAATGTCTGGGCGCTCGAATACAACGGACGCGGAGACAAGACTGTTATTGGTCCTGTCGGCGGTGTTGATATTGCGCACAGTCCGTGCGTACACTGCGGTCAGTGTGCTGTGCATTGTCCTGTCGGTGCAATTACGTTTACGAATCCGATCGAGGAAGTATTCGACAAAGTTGCCGATAAAGAACTTACCTCTGTTGTTTCAATTGCACCGTCTGTCCGTGCTGCAATCGGTGAAGAGTTCGGTATGAAACCGGGATCTCTTGTTACTGGAAAAATATATGCAGCTCTCCGTGCACTCGGATTCAAGTATGTCCTTGATACGAACTTTGCTGCCGATCTTACGATTATGGAAGAGGCAAACGAGCTTGTTCAGCGTCTTACCACGAAAGGAAGCAAAATTCCGATGTTTACAAGCTGCTGCCCCGGCTGGGTTGACTATGCAGAAAAACGGTATCAGGATATGCTTCCGCATCTTTCAACGGCAAAGTCGCCGCAGCAGATGCAGGGTGTCATGATTAAGACGTATTTTGCAGAAAAAATCGGTATTAAGAAAGATAAGATTTAT
>JBAYAJ010000060.1:0-12935 GCA_041669845.1 Treponema sp. | reverse complement strand
GAAAGAATCGTTTAATGATTTTGAAGTTGAGCTTGAACCGGGTTTATTTACCGGACAGAAAACTATCCCTGTTGAACATGCCGGTGTATATGTACCGGCAGGTCGTTTTCCGCTTGTTTCTACGGTAATCATGACAGTAACACCGGCGGCAGCTGCAGGTGTAAAAAATATAGAGCTTTGTACACCTCCGCGTGTACATCCGGAAGACAGGAATGCAGCTCAAAAGTGCGGTACCGGAATTACTGGTAAACCGTTTGAAGGTGGAAAACCGTACGCGGATGAAGGTATTATGGCTGCGGCATATATCTGTGGAGTCAGGCATGTATATGCATGCGGTGGCTCTCAGGCTGTTGCTGCAATGGCGTTCGGTACGGAGACGATTCCTGCCGTCGACGTGATTGTCGGACCGGGAAATAAGTTTGTTGCTGCTGCAAAAAAGGAAGTCTACGGTACAGTCGGTATAGACATGCTCGCAGGCCCGACGGAAGTGTTTATTATTGCGGATTCTTCAGCAAATCCTGAATGGGTTGCAGCCGATCTGCTTGCTCAGGCCGAGCACGATGTTGTTGCACAGCCTGTTCTGGCTGTCTGCGACAGGATACTTGCGGGAAAGGTTGCTGCAGAAATTGAGAAGCAGCTTGCCGTACTGCCTACCCGTGCTACCGCAGAAGCGAGTATACGGAACTGCGGACGTATTATTATTGCGAAGTCGCTTGAAGAGGCTGCAGAATTTGCAAACCGTAAGGCACCGGAGCATCTTGAGCTTGCAATGAAAGAGGGAGCTGTAAGGGACAAAATACAGTCGCTTGTGCATAATTACGGCTCCTTGTTTATAGGACATGGTTCGGCGGAAGTTTTCGGCGATTATGCTGCAGGTCTTAACCATACACTGCCTACATCAGGTTCTGCACGTTTTACGGGCGGTTTGAGCGTACGCTGTTTCCTTAAGACGGTGACGACGCTCCGCACCGTTCCGGGAAGCGATGGTGTAAAGAAAAGTGCGGAAGCTGCCGGTTATCTTGGCGATGCAGAAGGGCTTAATGCCCATGCCCATGCTGCCCGCATACGTTTGTAATGGAAAAAGAGGTTTATTTTGATAAGAATATGTAAGCTGGGAGAAGATGTACTCCGTAAAAAGGCAGAACCTGTTGCGGAAGTAACCGATGATATCAGAAAGCTGGCGAATGATATGTTTGAGGCTATGGTTGCGGCCGATGGTGTCGGCCTTGCAGGACCACAGGTCGGGAAATCACTCCGTATTTTTGTTATAATTGCAGACGACAATGTACGCCGGGTGTTTATTAATCCGCAGATTATTGCTACTTCTGAAGAGCAGTGTGATTATGATGAGGGATGTCTTTCTATTCCCGGCGTATGGGAATCAATAAAAAGGCCCGCAAAAGTAACTGTACAGGCGCTTGATGAAAACGGCAGACCGTTTACGCTTAAAGCGGACGGGCTGCTGGCACGTACCGTTCAGCACGAATACGACCACCTTGAAGGCATTATGTTCATTGACCGGGGTGATCCTGCATTTGCGGAAAAAACAAAAGACCAGTTCAAAAAGCGGGAAGAACGCGCTGAGAAGAAGCGCACTGAGAAGGAAGCAAAGGAACGCAGCATCGCGGCTAAAATTGCTGCTAAAAACGCAAAAAAAACCGCTAAGGAAAATCTGTAGTGCTGCACGTACTGTATGCAGGAAGTCCTGAACCATCGGCAAGAGCACTGGAGCTGCTGTATGAAAATGCTGCATCATCCGGTTATGAAATTACCGGTGTTTTAACAAATCCGCCAAGTACGCAGGGAAGACATAAGGAGCTTATTCCTACTTCTGTTGCCCGGATGGCGCAGGAGAAATCTCTTCCGCTTTTTATGCCAGAACATCTTAATGGAGCGCTCAGAGAGCAGATCACCGCAGTTAATCCCGATATTCTCGTATGTTTTGCATACGGGCATATATTCGGTCCGAAATTTCTTTCTCTGTTCAGGTTCGGCGGCATTAATCTTCATCCGTCTTTACTGCCGAAATACCGCGGTTGCACTCCTGTAAATGCCGCTATTCTCAATATGGATTGCGAAACGGGGATTACGGTTCAGAAAATTGCACAGGGAATGGATGAGGGAGATATACTGGCTCAGGAGATTGTTCATTTGAACGGTTTGGAAACAGCCGGGTCTCTTCTTTTATATAGTGCAGAACACGGAGCTGGTTTTATCCGCAGTATACTGGAGAGTGTTGTAAAAACAGGTAAACTTCCGGAGGGAATGCCTCAGAAAGGAATACCTTCGTATACTCAGATGATCACAAAAGAAAATGGTCGTATTGACTGGACTCATACTGCTGAAGAGATAGATGCACAGATACGTGCATATACGCCCGAACCGGGCTGCTGGACAACGGAGAACGAGGTTCCTCTGCATATACTTACTGCACATCCTGCCGGCAGTAAGGCAGACGCGCTGCCGGGTACTGTCGTATCTTTCGACAAAAAGCAGGGAATTCTGGTTCAAACAGGCAGCGGTTTGCTTGCTGTGACAATGCTGCAGCGGCAGGCAAAAAAAGCAATGGATGCCGTATCTTTTATGAACGGCATCCGCGATTTTGTGGGAACAGTATTAAAATAAAGAAAAATCAGCAGCTGTCATTGTCCCGTTGTACTTTATTTTTTTTCTTCTTTAAACATAGCTGCAATTTCTTTTTCGTAAATCTGATTGAGCCGGAACCTCATGATTTCCTGTTTTGCAGAAAGTTCGACACCGACTTCGAACGGTTTTTTTATAAGTGCAAATTTATTGACGCGTTCGTACATTTTAAAACCGTTTTTTGAGTTGATAAGGCCGTTTATTTCACCTTCGTACAACTTTTGAATATCTTCCGAAAGAAGCAGATTGTCGTATGTGTCATACTGAATACCATTTTCTGCAGCGTATCCTTTTACTTCTTCTTCATCAACAAGAATAAGGACTCCCAGATAGCGCTGATCCTGTCCTACGACTACTGCTGCTTTTATGTAGTTTGATTCTTCGAGCTTCTGTTCAATTGGGAGGGGTTCAAGATTTTCTCCACCACGCAGAACGATTGTATCTTTCATTCGTCCCCTGATAACGATTTCATCGTGAATTGTCAGAAGTCCGATGTCTCCCGTATCAAACCAGCCGTCTACAGTCATAACTTTTTTGGTAAGGTCAGGCCGTTTGTAATACCCTTTCATTACGGTACCGCCCTTTACCTGAATTACACCCTGCCTGCATCTTCCCAGTACGTAACCGTCCTGATCTACAATCCGTACTTTTACACCGCGGATGGGAGAACCGACATTTCCGAATACTGGGGCAGCGATAGGACGGACTGAAATAACGGGTGCTGTTTCGGTAAGGCCGTAACCTTCGACAATATTTATGCCGATCGCCCAGAAAAATTCGTCAATATTCGGAGGATACGCTCCACCTCCTGCTATTCCACCTCTGAAGTTATTTCCAAGCATTTCTTTTATTTTATGAAATACAAGAGCATTACCCAGAAGCTTGAGCGGATAAAGCAGCAGCCATGGTATAACAAGCACCACCCACATCGCACCGATATAATCGGAACCGAAACGGCTGTTCTGCCGGAAAAGCGTCCTGTTCATCCTGCTGTGAATTATTGCGATGTTGACGAAAAATCTATAAAGCGCATATACAAAACCGCCGGTTTTCCGCATTTTATGATTGATACCGTCGTAAATTGCCTCAAACACGCGTGGAACTGCCGGCATGAGCTGTGGATTTATTTTTTTAAAATCAGCGAGCATTATGCTTCCAACGGGTTTTGAATAGCAGACAGCAGCACCCTGTACAAAAATTACATACTCACAGAGTCGCTCAAATACATGCCACACCGGGAGAACGCACAGTGCGCGTTCTCCCGGGTTAATATAAATCCGTTCCTGCAGTTCGTCGAGCTGTGTAAGGAAATTGCCGTGCGACAGTTCAACTCCTTTCGGCGTACCGGTCGTCCCTGATGTAAAAATAATACACGCAATATCATCGCGTTTTCCTTCTTCCAGTTCAGCTTCTATTTCTGTTTTATGTTCAACATTATATTTTTTCCCCTCATTAAGCAGACTGGTAAACAACAGTAGTTTAATGTCTGCTTTCCGGGCTTCTTCCTGTATAACGCTTTTTACCTCATCAAAGGTGATAATCAGATTAAGATGAGGCAGTTCATCTTTTAGTGAAATGATTTTTTTAACCTGAGATGAATTTTCTGCAATGACGATACTGCATTCTGTAATGGAAAGAATCTGCTTCAGATCGATGAGCGTCGCATCGCATCCCCGGGGTACGTCGACAGCTCCGAGTGCCATAATGCCCATATCGGCCTGTTCCCATTCCTTTCTGTTGTCGGAAATCAGACCGATCGGCTGGCCTCGTACGACTCCAAGCTGTCTTAGTGCGGCTGCAAAATCAAGTACGATTTCGTATAGTTCACGGTATGTTACCGGTTCAAATACACCTTCTGCATTTTTTGAGTACTGCGCTGCAATTTCAGGAAAATCAACCGCGGTTTTTCTGAGCATTTTAGGAAGCGTCTGTTCCATAACTGATGAACCTCTTTCAAAATGACAAAAAAATAACAGGAAACTGCTGATTACACTGTTAAAAGTAAATCAGCATATTTTTAAGTATACCTGCAAATTATAGTGAACGCAAGAGGACGGAAGAAAACGTTATGCATTGCCGCGTCCGTATTTCTGTGGTATTCTAAAAAAAACATTATGGGAAGAAAACGTATCGACCGTGACAAAATAGTACAATCATTCCTTGTTTCTGCCTTTGAAAAGAGTGCCGGAGCTACATCTCTTGCTGATGTTGCCTCGCTGCTTGATGTTAACAAGGCTTCCCTTTACAACCACTTTAAAAGCCGTGACGAAATTTATGATGCAACGCTTGACTTTTGTGCGGAATATATGGGGAAGGTCCAATTTATTCCCGGCAGCATGGATCCGCTGTTTGAACTTATGCCGGTAGATGCGCTTGCTAAACTGATACGACAGTATTTTCGTTCATACGAAATAGAACCGTTGTTCCAGATGTACACGTTTGTTCACAGCAATCAGTTTTTTGCAAAAAAAGCAGCTGATATTGCAGCGGGGGAAAAACGGAAGATTGCAGAAGGTATTACCGATCTTGCCGTAAAATTTGCTGCCGCCGGGAAATTGAATCATCATCTGCTTAAGGATACCCAGCGTCATGCTGCTTTTTTTGCAACGGCGTTAAGTGAGCAGCTCAACACATATATTACGAATAAAAAAGAGACTGTCCGGCAGAATCCGGAATCCGGTGCAGGCAGTCTTTTTGCGCTGCCGCCGGACGACAGCACCCTTAATGAAATTCTGGAACAGGATATTCTCTACTGGAACAGTTTTACGAAATAAGCTGCCTGTAAAAACCGAATGACTATTTTTTGGCCGATTTATGCTGGTACGCAGCCTTTATTTCCTCTGCAAAAAGTTTGTTCTGATCATTTCGTTCGGGGACGGAGAAGAGCGGTTTGCCGTCCTGAGGCGAAACCCTGTAAATCTGCATCGGTGGAGCTGTATATGCGGGACTGTCCGGGTTGTTAATCCACCAGTCGAGTACGGCAACAAAGCATAATGTATACTTCAGCAGATTTGCATTGGTTGCGTTTGTATTCTTACTCGTATTCTGGCCTCCGAGAAGGACATCGAGCCGTTTTGAAATTTCATTTGGAATATCAAATTTATAATGTTCCCAGGGATTTTCAAGACTTTGTACCGGTCCCCTGCTGCGGGCCGCAGCATCGCATTCGTTTACAACATTTGTAAGATATTTGCGGATAAAGTCGGTTCTGCCGAAGAGAGAACGATATTTACTTTCGTCTGGCGGACGTTCAAGAAGCAGCTGATCAAACTTGAAATTCGGCAGGAAATGATACGTCGTCTGCCATAATATCGAAGTGAGAAGCTTTTTACCGAATTGGGATGAAATAAAATCAGGCTGCGAATACATCTGGTTTACAAAATTTTTGAGCGGGTCACAATATAACTTTTCAAAAACGGTTTCCCGGTATGCCGACCATTCATCGAGTACAGCAGTAATCGAGTCTTCCGCCGGTGTTCTTTCCGTTTTATCAGGTATTTTGAATTTTATATTCCGGCATCCCTGAAAACAATCTTCGATGATTTGCAAAAGGACAACAATTGTCTGGACGGGGTTTACGGGAGAAAGCATATTGAAGCCGTCATCGAATTTATATAACGGTTGAAAGTAGGGAAACAAATCAGGACGTGAATCAAGTTTTTGGAAACCTGCATGTGGGAAAAGCTGGTCAAGTAAAGTAAGACCCGTATTAACGATTTCGTCTCGTTTTCCCTTTATTTCTTTTACTATGATTCTTTCCTGTTTTGCTTCTTTTTCCGGTTTTTTGTCTTTTTCCGGAAGAAGAAGGTCGAATTTATGCAGTCCGAGGAATTGAAGTATATCCGCTATTTTTGCGGTAAAAAAATCAGAATATTCTTCATACGAGTCGGAACACATACGCATAAGCAGAGGATAAAGTTTGTGGATGATTTCGGTATCAAGATATAACCATTCAGTAATTGCTTCTTTTGCCATACTGGAAAGTTTTTCGCGCGGAGCGTCCGGATAAGCCGCTTCGTCAGCGTATATTTCTTTTATTAATTTTGGAATTTTTGTACTTCCGTAATAGTATACAGATATAAGCGGTTTATAGACTGCACGTACAACAGGCATAAGGTCCGCTGTGAGGATGGGCGCAGGAATATCCTTAAGGTCTATGTATGCAAGTTTGATGTTCTGCATTGTCCATCCTGCAACCATCCGTAGAAATTTGAATTTAGGTTCAGTTCCGTTTGCTATTTTTGATTTGTACGTAGCAGGTGCAATCTGGATAAGAGTCTTGATAACCGTAATGAATCCTTCCATGTTTTCAATGTACATTTTAAGTGTTATCTGATAAAAATCCGGTATAATGCGTTCTTTACCGTCTTTCTGGAATTTACGGATGAAATTAAAAAAACCATAATTGGGCTTTATCTGATAATCCTGCGACATCATGAGTACATCCATCGCATTGCAGAGCTTCGGTGAAAGCGGCGGAAGGTCATTTCTGTTCCGTCTGTGTTTTAATTCTTTCTGGCCAGTCTGTATACCGCTTGACGATCCGTTAGAATGTGCGGACTGTGAAAAATTTGAACGGTCGGAACCGGAGAATCCACCGGAAGAATGATTTGTTCCTTCTTCCAATGAAGATGATCTGTGTGAAACATGTCCTGATGCTGAATGTATTTGTTCTGAGCGCTCGTTCAAAACTTCTCCTCCTAATTTCTTTGCCATTAATGCAGCTTCTTCGGGAGCAATTTGTCCGATGGCTTTCCTTGTCTGGTCGAGTGTTCCCGGTGCCCAGTTGGCTGTTTTACTATGATAAGGCAGGTCATTATCCATTTACTAACCTCCAAACGAATCTTGTCAGACCCGCAGCAAATTCTTTTTTATTATACCAGGAAAATTTTTTAAATTTATTTTATCACCGTTTCCTGTAAGTAATACGCCGTCGAAAGTACCGCATATATTATTGTAATCAGTACGCATAATAAGAATGTTAAGTGTACGGTGACTTACAGAAACAGGTGTAAATGTGAGATCTATCATCGTTTCTGTGTCCTGTATAATCCATTTATTTGTGATGCCGAATGGATGTGTCATACAGACGGACGGCATCGGCGTGATCTGTCCGTCGAGTACCACAACGTTTTCATTATTGTAATCAGCTTCATGAGGATCCATGCTTGTTGTAACGAAGCGGAATACCAGTTTTTTACCCTCGTATTCACCAAGCCCGCACATCATTTCACTTTTTACGTGATATTTATAATATGTACGGTTCAGCACCATGAAAGCAAGTCCGTCCGTTTCTTCCATGGGAACAGCCTGTGTTTTTTTATCGGCCAGAATATTTAATGAACCCCGGATCGGCATAGCGGTGAGCCACGACGCGGAGCAGCGTCTTGTAGTTGGAACGGGGGTTACGACGAGTAGTTCTTTATGAAGCGGATCACTGAAGTGTGCAGAGAATGAACCTTTTACTGCAGGACGGGTACCTCTTGCTGCCAGACTGAACAAAAGAGAAATCCGATCGTGCTTCCGGCTCCAGATAATACGGATATAACGGGATTTATTGAAACTTACACAGACTGCATCATCGAGTTTTACCGGAATGAATCTTCGTCGTGTCGTCATGAATGTGTGATAGGCAAGTTTTTTTCCTGTTGTTTTATTCCAGAATATAATTTCTGCCAGCCCGAACATTTTGTCATCAAAAAATTCGGCCATACCGATATAATCACCTATAGAAAACATATAGGCGATACGGCTTTTTATGCGGACATTTGTTATAAAGGAGGGAAGCGGAATCCCTCCAAAAGGAGCGGTTACTCCCCGTATGTCAAGTTTTGCCGGTACATTCTTGAATGTACCGAACACTGCTTTCCCATTAGTAACAATGGTTTTGGGGGACTCACTTATCGGTCGTGAATACACGGATGCCTCGTGTCTTATAAGACTACTGATTTAATCAGTGTGTCCTTACTTAATTAACTGTATAATTATACTGGAATTTTCGTATTACTGCAAATCTTTTTATAGCAGTGTTTTGACTTGAGAAATCATTGAAACAGGAATAGAATGAATAGATAATTGCTTTATAGAGGTGCTTTATGGGAATCAGTTTGTATTCGCTGGGGGCTGCTGAAGAGGTAACAGGGTCTAAACATATTTTTGAAATAGACGGCCGTCCGTTTATGGTTGACTGTGGAGCGTTTCAGGGAAAACGAAAGGAATCGGACGAAAAAAACAGAAATTTCGACATAGCGGCCGACAAACTGGAGTCGGTTATCCTTACACACGGGCATTATGATCACTGCGGTCTTCTACCTGTTCTTTCAAAAAAAGGGTATACGGGCAATATTTATGCAACACCGGCGACACGTGACATAGCGAATCTTGTTATGATGGACAGTGCACGCATTCAGGCGCGTGATGCTGATTATCTGGGAAAGCAGGCTGCAAAAAAGGGAGAGCGTTTTATGTGGAAACCTCTGTATACAGAGGAAGACTGCATTGCAACTGCGAATCAGATTGTATCCGTTTCATATAACCGCAGAATGTACATAGCACCCGACGTTGAACTTGAGTTTTTTGATGCAGGACATATTCTTGGATCGGCATTTGCCAATATTACTATAAAGGGACTGCACGGTCGTATTACTGCACCTCATCCGGGAAAAGCCGGAAATGATGAAATTCGTATTTTATATACGGGCGATTTGGGGAGACTGAATCAACCGATAATCCGCGATCCTACTACGAATGTTCCTGCTCCTGATTATCTGTTTATTGAAAGTACATACGGCGACCGTAAACATGAAGACAAAGAATTTGCAATGCACGAACTTGAACAGGTTGTCCGTGATGCGGTTGCAAAGAAAGGAAAAATTATTATACCGTCGTTTGCAATTGAACGAGCGCAGGAACTCGTATTTTATCTGCATCTTCTTGTGGATCAGAAGAAAATTCCGAATATTCCCATTTATGTTGATTCACCGATGGCAACGAATGCGACGAGTGTGTTCCGTGTCCACCCTGAATGTTACGATGAGCAGGTAACTGAGGCATTCCTTCAGCATCATGAGAATCCGTTCGGTTTCGGAGCTCTTACCTTTACAACAAGCGTTGAAGAATCGAAAGCGCTGAATAAGAAAGAAGGTCCTATGATCATCATCAGTGCAGACGGTATGTGCGAGGCAGGGCGGGTACTTCATCATCTTGCCAACGGAATAAGTGACGAGCGGAATACTATACTGATTGTCGGATATATGGCTGAGAATACGCTGGGGCGCAGAATCCGTGACGGTGAAAAAGATGTAAAAATAATGAATGACTGGTACAAAGTGAATGCCGCTGTTGAACAGATAAATGCGTTCAGCGCACATGCCGATTATACGGAGCTGACCTCATGGCTTGATAAAATCGACAAGAGCAGGCTTAAACAGATTTTTATGGTACACGGTGAAAAGGATTCCCAGACGTTTTTTAAACAATATCTTTCCGGACACGGATACAACGATGTCACAATCGTGAAATATGGAGAAGTATATACTATAGAATAGCTCTTTCTAATGTCCCCGCCGCCAAGCGGCAGGGACATGATTCAATTATTAACTTTGAAGCGGATAACATTCCATGAAGCAGGTTCAAGAATGAGGGAACATGTATCAAAAGTTCCTTTTTCGATGAGTATATTGGCAGGTTTTACTGCAGCCGGGTTTTCGATTGTATTTACAGCCTTCAGATTGTTTCCTGTTAAGGCTGTTCTGTAAATCATTGTAACGGAGTTAAATGAACGCATATCCAGGTTTAATTCAGTTTTTTCATTTATATAGGTGTTTAAAGCAAAAACTGTAATAATCTGTTCATCCTTGTTATAAATAACAGCGGTTGCAGCAGCCGGAATATCTCCGTAGATTGTCTCATGGAGGGTTGCTTTTATTACAGGCCGGAGTACTGTACCATGACTGTACAGTGACATATCCTGAAAGGGGTAATATATTGTCTGCCTGATTGCAGGGCCGCCTTCTTTTGTAAATATCGGCGCGATTACATTGACTAATTGGGCAAGGCAGGCAATTTTTACACGGTCTGCGTTGTTCAATAAGGTAATCTCCATTCCGCCGACAACAAGAGCATCCAGTAATGAATAATGATCTTCCAGAATCGGAGGCGCATACATCCAGTCGTGATCCTGCTGGTTCTGCATGTACCAGACGTTCCACTCATCGAATGAAAGGTTGATTGTTTTTTTACTTCGTTTCAATGCCTTTACATAATCTGCAGTTGTACAAACAGTTTTTATGAAGGCATCCATATCGGCAAATGATGATATAAAATCATTATCATTACCATGATTTTCATAATATCTGTGGAGCGATATGTAATCTGCCTGTTCATACGTATATTCCAGTACTTTACGGTCCCATTCCGGGAATGTGGACATGGCGGGAGAAGAACTTCCACTTATGACAACTTCTGCCTTATTGTCAATCCATTTTACTATTTTTGCCGCTTCTGTCGCCTTTTTTCCGTAATCGTCAGCATCCAGATGACAGATCTGCCACGGGCCGTCCATTTCATTTCCTATGCACCATGTATGGATATTATAGGGATCTTTGTGACCGTTTTTTTGTCTCAGATCGCTCCAGTATGTTCCACCGGGGAAATTACAGTATTCGACAAAGTCACCGGCCTCTTTTGGTGTACCTGTCCCCATGTTAATGGCTCCCAGAATAGCGGTACCTGCTTTTTTTGTCCAGTCATAGAATTCGTCAATACCGATTGTATTTGGTTCTTTCGTTTTCCAGGCCAGATCAAGACGTACAGGACGCTGGGATTTTGGACCAATACCGTCGGTCCATGTATAGCCTGAAACGTAATTTCCTCCAGGGTATCTGATTAGTGGTATGTTCAAATCTCGGACAAGCGCAAGGACATCTTTTCTGAATCCCTGTTCATCTGCATCTGGATGTCCTGGTTCATATATTCCTGTATATACACACCGGCCCAGGTGTTCTATGAATGAACTGTTCAGACGCCGGTCGACTTCTGCAATCAGAAATTCTTTGTCCAGTAAAACTTTTACGTTGTTCATGAATTACTCCTTTTATTTTATAGCACCTGTAAGCTGCGGCATAAGGAATTTCTGAAGGAAAATGAATAATAGAATAAGTGGTAATGACGTGAGAAAGGCTCCCATTATTATCAGATTATAGACGGGAAATCCTTCAAGAGAAGTTATTGTTGTAATACCTAAGATGAGCGGGAATTTTGCGTCATCGTTGAGCATAACGAGCGGTAAAAAATAATTATTCCATATTCCGACGAATGAGATAAGAAAAAGTGTTGTAAAGCCGGGTTTTATGCATGGCAGTCCGATACGAAAGAATACTGCCGGTTCGTTTGCACCATCGATCATGGCTGCATCAAACATTTCTTCCGGTACTTGTTTCCAGTAGATGACCATAAGATACACACCGAATACGTTTACTAAAGAGGGAATAATAATAGACCATGACGTACTCAATAAGCCAAGTTTCTGGAATTCCATAAACAGCGGCAGTGTCGTTGCAAAAGTAGGGACTTCCGAGAAACCCATAATCAATATGAACAATATTTTTCTGCTCCGGAAACGGTATCTGCGGAATGCGTATCCTGCCATACTGCAGAACAGAGTTGCAAAAAAAGCTCCTGTAAGCGAATAGATACATGAATTGAGCATCCACTTGTGGAATATTCCGTTTCTGAACATAAAGACATCTTTCAGATTATTGTTTATAAAATGATTAGGAGTACCGGGCAGGAAAGTACCTTCCTGCAGTTGTGAAATATCTTTTGTTGTACTTTCGACAAGCCAGTAGAACGGGAGAATGAATAATAATGCCAGTAGAACCGCAAGTATTTGATTTCCCGTTTTATTTTTTTTTATCATTTTTTTCTCCCTGTTAATTCATATCAAGTTCTTTTATAGTCTGTTTCAGAAAAATTGATGAAATAACGAAAATTATAATGGCCAGTATGATTCCCATCGCTATTGCATAAGTAAAGGAACCGAACAGAAACGCCTGATTGTAAATGTACATTGCAGGTGTATAGTTTGGAGACAGCGATAAGATTTTCGATATCATTGTTGGTTCGTTAAATACCTGTAATGCACCTATTGAATTAAAAAGGAACAGCAGCCAGACGGTATTCCGGAGAAGCGGGAATTTTATGTAGAAGTTAATTTGTGCATTTGTTGCGCCGTCAAGTTGTGCAGCTTCCGAATATTCTGAAGGTATGGAAATAAGTGTGGAGTAAAGTAT
>JBAYAJ010000059.1:0-13081 GCA_041669845.1 Treponema sp. | reverse complement strand
CACCACCGTAAACGGATATGATGTAAAACTCAGGGATATCGGTACTGCCTTTATGGGATACGAGGATAAATCGTCAGAGGTATATATTAACGGAGAACCGGGAGTATATATTTCCATTACAAAACAGTCGGGAACAAACTCTGTAACAGTAGCCAATGCGGTGTATCAGAAAATTGCCCAGGTGCAGAAAACACTTCCCGGCGGCATAACAATGGATATTATATCGGATGATACAACATCCATCAGAGACACTATAAGTACGCTTGTATCTTCTGCATGGCAGGGACTGCTTCTTGCCGTCGTGATTCTGTTTATTTTCCTGCAGAATTTCAAGAGTACACTTATTATTTCAATATCGATACCTCTGTCAATTTTAATAACAATCATGTGTATGTACTTTGCGGGCATTACGCTTAACATGATGACGCTTACCGGATTAATACTCGGCGTAGGTATGATCGTAGACGCATCTATAGTGATGATAGAAAATATTTATGCGTACAGGTCGCGGGGTGCAAAAGCGAAAGTGTCTGCCATCCTGGGGTCGCAGGAAATGATGATGTCCGTAATTTCCGGAAACCTTACGACAATATGCGTTTTTATTCCGTTCCTGTTCTTTATAAAAAACCTTGAGATGATGGGGCAGCTGTTCAAGGGAATTATATTTACGATCGTCATCGCTCTTGTGTCGAGTCTGTTCGTCGCTATATTTCTTGTTCCCGTCCTTGCCGGAAAATTCCTGCCGCTTTCCAACCGTACGGAAAAACCGGTTGCTAATCCGTTTCTTAAGAAAATGTATGCACTGTTTCAAAGCTGGATAGACGGACTGACAAATGCATACCGCAGGGGTTTGAATGCGGCTCTTGACCATAAAGCCGTGACGGTAGTGGTAAGCTGCAGTATTCTTTTAACTGCGTTTGCGCTTATTCCGACCCTGCACATAAATCTGATGGGCGGCGGCGGCGGCGATGATTCTGTTACCCTTAATGTAACCATGCCGACCGGTACTACTCTTGAAGCAACTGCTGTCGTTATGAAACAGTTTGAGACGATCGTTAAGGACGAAATAAAAGGATATAAAAACATTATTACGAGCATCGGAACGGGAGGACGCCGACGAAGTACATCTGGGTCGTATACAGGTTCTATTTCCATCAGGCTGCCGGAAACAAGCAAGCAGATTGATAATTCGACGACGATTCAAAAGAAACTCCGTGCTCACTTTAACGATTTTGCGGATGCGCAGTTTTCTTTCGATGCCGGCTGGTCTCATCAGATTTCGGGAAGCGATATCGTTATAAAGGTCAGCTCGGATGATCTTGATGCAGCTCTTACTACTGCCGACAAAATAAAGACTGTTATGGGTAAGATCAGCGATATCGGAGAAGTTACTATCGATACGACGCGCGGTCTTCCTGAAGTTGAAGTCGATATTGACCGCCAGCGGGCATATGCATTCGGTGTCGACGTTACGACGGTTGCAAAGGAAATAAACTATGCCATGAACGGAGTAACGGCAACAGTCTACCGTTCAAACGGCAAGGAATACGACGTTGATATTATGTACCGCCCGGAGGATCGTAAAAAGGTATCCGATCTTGGTTCTATTTATGTAAAAGGTACCGGCGGTATGGTGAGCGTTGCCAATTTTGCAGAACTGAAAAAAGGTCTGGGGCCTGTCAGCATAAACCGGGTGAACCAGACCCGTGTCGTGGAGGTTTCGGCAGATATTCTTACCAGCAAAAATGCCAACGTTGTTGAAAATGAAATAAGGGAGGGAATTGCGGATTCCTTTATAATCCCTGAAACTGTTTCGGTAAGTTATGAAGGTTCGTGGAGTACCGTTTCCAAGCAGGGGAAGATCTATGCGATGATTGCAATAATGGCAATTATGCTTGTTTTTGGTGTTATGGCTGCGACGTATGAATCGTTCAAAGCTCCTTTCATCAATATGATGACGATTCCGTTCCTTATAATCGGTGTTGTTTTTGTTTATAAAATATCGGGGCAGGCAGTATCCATGACTTCAATGGTCGGTATCATCATGCTTGTCGGTATAGTCGTCAACAACGGTATTATTCTTGTTGACTATACGACTCTGCTTATTAACCGTGGAATGAAAATGAAAGAAGCGTGCCTGCAGGCAGGTTCAAGCCGCCTCAGACCGGTTCTTATGACCACGCTTACTACAATTCTGGGTACGCTTCCGATGTGTTTCCAGACCGAAGGCAGTGCGGCAATGGTGCAGCCTATAGGACTTGCCATAGTCGGAGGACTTACATCCAGCACATTCGTAACGCTGTTCTTTATTCCTGTTCTGTATTCGCTCATGATGAAAGAAAAGAAGAGTTCTGAAACCGGTGTACCTGCTGCGGTTGCCGAACTTGCCGCAGGTGGAAACCTTCCTGCAAAAGCAGGTGACGTTCAGGCTGAAATCATTGCAAACCAGTCGGTTCAGGATGATATTATTGAGATGCTTGAACAGGCTGTCCCGGATATACAGTATACTGTTATTCCGACCGTTACAGGACGCGGCGGAGACAACTATAAACTCGGTACGACAACATGGCCGGAACAGAATTTTATGATGCTTGCATATATGAAAAAGGAAGATGTGCCTATGGTGCAGGCTGCGATTGCATTTCTGAAAAAGAAGTTCCCGAAGGAAGGTATAAAGCTGTTCCTTGTGGAAAGTTGACATGAACCGGATGGTTTCGCTGACTGAAACCGGAGTTCATCGGTATTAATAAAAAAAGACGCCGTTTTACGGCGTCTTTTTTATCACCTGACTTTGAAGAACAATCCGAGCATGGCTACCGTAATAAGAAGCTGCATGACCATGAATTTAATAAGGACCTGAGTCGGTGACCAGCCGTGGTTTTTTCGCATTTCGTCGTGAAGCGGGAAACGGATGTTTTCGAAAATGTGAATGTGGAAAAAACGCAGGAGTGCGACTTTGAGCAGTCCCATACCGCCGTTAACAAAAATTATAGTCGACGTTGCAAGAATAAGAAACGGGTTGCCGCTTACAAGCACGCACACGCCGATGAAGAATCCCAGTGCGCGGCTTCCCGCATCACCCATAAGAACCTGGCTGGGAAAGGCATTGTGCCAGAGGTAGCCCATAAGGACACCCGCCAGCGCGAACGTCATAACCGCCCAGTTTGCTCCCGACGGAAGATGAGGAACGAGCAGATATGCTGAAATATCTTTATGTCCGAGAACGAAGTAGAAAATAGATCCCATTGTAATCAATGCAATAAGAACGAGCGTGCCGGAAAGACCGTCTACTCCGTCCGTGCAGTTTGTCGTGTTGATCGATCCCCAGAGAAGGATTATTCCTACCAGTAAATAAACAGCAAAACTGACTGATACGGGATGTGTTACGAACGGAAGCCAGAAGTATACTTTATTTCCGGGAGACGTCGTTGAAATACAGTAGAAAAGAAGAATCGTTTCGGCAGCGCTTATAACAAGATCAAGAAATCCTTTGCGGTATTCGCCCCAGCTGGTAATACTCCTGTCGTCGAAGTACCCGGTAAGCATCATAATCCATGTAAGAATAAGCGTGCCGTACTGAAGAAGCGAAAGAGGTGTAAATATAACTGTAATGATGACAAATATTGTGATGAATACAACGCCGGCTCCTGTCGGTTTGCCTCTTGCAGCTTCCGCCGTAAGTGTGAATTCCCGTCCTCTGTCATGAGGCAGTCGTTCATAAAAAAGAGGAAGCATTTTTACAGAAAGAAAAAACCCTGTGTAAAGTGCCAGGGTAATAAGAACAGTATAGGACTGAAGCAGACGCGCCGGTCCGAAGAACTGCTGAAGGTATGCTCCCAGATAATACAGCATATAATAGACCCCTTAAGTAAACACAACGTAATGCAGAGAGTAGTACACCGTGTTTACTTATAAATCAGATACCAAGATGCTCAATGCCTGTAAATACCATTGCAATACTGTGATTATTACAGAAATTGATGAATTCTTTGTCGTTTTGTGTTCCACCAGGCTGCAGTATCGCACGAATACCGCGGTCTGCAATGAGTGCGAGTTCCGGACTGAACGGCAGCGCAGAACCACATATTAAAACATCGGCATTAACAGGACTGTTTGTTAGTCCTGCCTGTACGTTTTTTACTGAATGATCAAGCGCAGCAAGGCACGCATCTTCCGGTACCATTGCCGCGCAGCACATGCCTGTTGTTGCCATGTCTTTTACGATGATTGCAGCATCCTGTCTTGCACCTGTCAGAATAAGCTGCCCGAAAGCCATTTCATCAATCTGCTGCTGAGTTGGCCGTGTTTTGGTTACGAAGTTCCATTTTTGAAAAAGTATGGCATCGGTACTTTCAACAAGCAGACCGCCGTCAAGCGAACGGAAGTCGAAAGACAGCAGAGCCGGTTTCGACATAGTGATAAGGCGCATGTCTTTTCTGGGTGCCAGAACAGCTCGTGCATCAGGAGTAAATCCCGGAGCAATTACTGCGGAAAGATTTGAGGAAACAAGTTCCTGTGCCGCTTTATCGTCGACGACAGAACTGAATCCTGCAGCAGCTTCGGACAGCGCTGCCTTTCCGCTGTTGAACATTTTTTTATAAGATTCTGCCGCATTTGAACCGAGTGCGGCGCTTACCGGAATGCCGTGTTTTACCGAACAGGTATATACCGACCCTGCGGCCGGCGTAAATTGTGTTACTATAGGATTCCCTTCACAGTCGGTACCGTGAACAGCCGCGGCATTTTTCAGCTGTGAGGAGAAAAGACAAAGCCCTTTCCATACGGCGTCGATGTTGATATAGAGACTGTATGAAATTTCTCTGCCCTGCAGTTTTTTAATACCGCCCATCGAACCGGTTGACTCCGGCAGCAGATACAGACTTGCCGACTGCTGACTGGCAGCACCGCTTTTTAACTCAAGTGATTTTTTATACGGAACGGTAAAATATTTGGAATATACATCTTTGCCCGCCTGAAACAGAATAGAATTTGCAGCGGCTCCGTTACAAGCCGAAATCATATTGAACGCTTTTCCAGCAAGATAGAGACGGTATTCTGTTGAAATACTTTCTGTCTTTAACTGGATCATTGTTTCCTCATAATCGTCCGGATCCGTCAGTATCAGTACATTTTTGTAATTTTTACATGCTGCCTCGACAAGCGTAGAACAGCGTATGTCGATGAAATCATTAGAAGCATCGAATTCACGAACATCTGCAGCAGTCGAAAAAGAAGGAGCAATATTAATACAGACCATATTGATTTCCAGATATTCGTCGAAACAGCAGTTTCTGTCCTGCTGCTGGCCTGTTGTAAGAATAGAACGATACAATGACATGTAATCGGAAAAAGAACGTGGTGTTTCAAAAAGAGCAGCTGCTTCCGTATACGGTATCTTACAGTCGGTAAGGTACTTACCTGTATGTCCAGTGGAAATAAGTTCCCATCCGGCAGTGATAAGATATTGAGCCAGCTCCGGAAGATTTTCGGTGTCGGCTGTGCACAAAATAGCCCGTTTCTTCATACTAAAAGCATAACAGAAAAAGCGTGTATTTGCAATAAAAAGCAGAGGGGGTCACTTTGCACGCAAGTGCTGATTGTGATAGAATCGCTCAAATGAACGTAACAGCAAAAAAAGCAACACTTCAGGGAAAGATTCGTGTTCCCGGTTCAAAAAGTCATACAATTCGTGCTGTCCTGCTTGCTTCGCTTGCAGACGGTACGTCTCATGTTTTAAATCCGCTGCCGAGTGCCGACTGTCTGTCTGCAGCACATGCTGTTTCTCTGCTTGGGGCTGCGGTTGATTTTGGAGAAGCAGACAGCACAGTCTGGACAGTACAGGGAGCGGGAAAGAATGTTCATCTTCCCGATGATGTCGTAAACGTAGGGGATTCCGGTTCACTCCTGTATTTTATGTCTCCGATTGCCGCAACGTTTTCAGGCTGGAGTATATTTACGGGAGACGAGTCGATCAGAAACCGTCCCGTCGAACACGTTGCGGATGCACTGCGACAACTGGGATGCGAAGCATATATTTCCCGTCCCGGAAAAAACGCACCTCCGCTGCTTATCCGCGGTCCTGCTGTAAATTATAAAGTCGTTACCGACGGTCAGCTTTCCCAGTACGTAAGCGGATTGATGATGGCGGCAACCCGTATGGAAAGAACGCTTGAAATTGAACTTACCGATCCGAAGGAAACTCCCTATCTTACGATGACCCGCTTATGGCTTGAGGACATGGGTGTGAAAGTATCCATTTCTCCGGACTTTAAACATATTACTGTTACCGGTCCTGTGCTTATTCAGGCATTTGACCGTACGATTCCGTCTGACTGGGAAGCGGTTGCATTTCCTCTTATTGCGGCTTTAGTGACCGACAGTGAGATTACTATTGAGAATGTTGACGGATCAGGCAGTCAGGGGGACGATGCTATAATACACGTGCTTCAGTCAGTGGGGGCGGATATTTCATGGGACCGTATGGCAGGAAATCTTACCGTACGGGGCGGCAGACGTGCACATGCTGCAAGTGATGCTGTTCCGGGCAGACTTTCAGCACAGAAGCTGCCTGCAGGCGAACTGCATGTGAATCTTGCCGGCTTTCCTGATGCCATCTGTGCCGTTGCTGCTGCTGCCTGCTTTATAGAAGGAACTACAATTATAGAAGATGTGGGTGTCTGTCGTAAAAAAGAGACCGACCGCATAAAAGTAATGAAAGAAGAGCTTGAGAAGCTCGGTATAAATACTGAGGAAGGACCTGATTGTCTCGTTATACACGGTCATTCACCTCTAACTGTAACGGGCGAAAAAAACAGCCTGTTCAACCTGCACGGAGGTACTGTCGAAAGTTACGGTGATCACCGCGTTGCAATGGCATTGGCATGTCTGGGGCTGGGAATGCCCGAGGGCGAGACGCTTACTGTAAACGGTGCAGAGTGCTGTTCTGTTTCTTTTCCCGGTTTTTTTGATGTTATGAACAGAATCGGTGCCGGCTTTACGATGCTGTAAAATCAACCGAAACGCATATGCCGCCGGAAGAAAATCCTGACTACCTTCATGATCAACTCATCACGTATATAGGCAATAAACGTGCACTCCTTCCTTTTATAGGTGAAGGCGTTCAATATGTAATGGAGCGTACCGGACACAGGCAGCTTGACTGTCTCGACGTGTTTTCCGGCAGCGGGATTGTGTCCCGGTATTTTAAACAGTATGCGCGTTCCCTTACGGCAAACGACATGGAACTGTATTCCGAAATAATAAACCGATGCTATCTTTCAAATGAGAAAGAAATCAATATGGACATATTGCGGGAAAAATATAATGCACTTACCGATGCTGTTGCGGAAGAGCTGAGGCATACAAACTGCCACGGTTTTATTTCCGAGTTTTACGCACCATGCGACGAAAATAATGTGCAGGAAGGAGAGCGCTGTTTTTATACGCCGTACAATGCACGGTATATTGATACTGTACGCCAGTGTATTACAGAAATGATTCCATCCTCCCTTCAGCAGTATTTTATTGCACCGCTTCTTGCCGAAGTTTCGGTACATGCGAATACAGGAGGGGTGTTCAAAGGTTTTTATAAAGATTCAAAGACCGGCAGAGGAAAATTCGGAGGTAACGGATCGAATGCGCTCAACCGCATCAGGGGAACTATCGTGCTGCCGTTTCCCGTGTTCAGTTCGTTTTCCTGTCCGTTCCGTATATTCCGGAGCGACGCAAATGAACTTGCCGGTAAGGATGTACTTTATGCAGGGCTTCCAGGCGGTATGTTTGACCTTGCGTATATTGATCCACCGTACAATCAGCATCCGTACGGTTCCAATTATTTTATGCTTAACCTTATTGCTTCGTATAAACAGCCCGACGCGGCAGAAATGAGCCGCGTCTCGGGTATTCCCTGCGGCTGGAACAGATCTCAATATAATAGAAAAAAACATGCAGCTGAAACACTCAGTTTTCTTGTGCGTTCTCTCCGTGCAAAATATCTTCTTGTATCGTTCAATTCCGAAGGATTTATTACACGGGATGAAATGATGGAGATACTCGGCGGCGCAGGCAGCGTCAAAGTATTCGAGTCTCCGTATAATGTATTCCGTGCTTCACGTAATCTAAGAAAACGTGCGGTTCATGTATCCGAATATTTATACGTTGTGGAAAAGAAAATCAGTACGTAATTGTTGCTGCAACAGGCAGATGGTCCGACCAGCCTTTCCCCGTAAATACTGTATAGGCTGCCGGAACGCCGCTGCTGTCTGCCCACGGACCGTCTGTGACAGGTGCAAAATCAACAGCGGAAGCGGTGCCTGCCGTAAAGAAATGATCTATGCGTTCCCACCTGTTTTTAAAGTAATAACTTCCCGGTTTAACATATGTTCCGTCACTTCGTATCCAAGGCGATACGACGGTAGTTTCTTTTTTACATCCGGAACACAGGTACCGCAGGAGTACCGTTCCGTTTTCCGGTCCCGGTAAAAAACCGGTAATGTCGCGGTTAAAATCACCGCATGCAGCTGCGGCGGAATCAGGTATACCGGCAATTAATTTACCAAGTACTGATTCCTGCCAGTTTCTCCACTTTTCAGTTTCAGTCTCAGTTTTTCCTCCGGCTTTTGACTTCCAGTGATTTATGAACAGTACAAGAGGACAGGATCCCGCATATACGGATACTTCAATTATAGGACGCATCTGCGGCTGCTCCCCGGACGTGCGTATGTCGAGCGAATGGACGGTCATTGCACCAAGAGGAAAACGGGACAGTACGGCACATCCTGTTGCGTCTCCGGGCGTTTTTGCAAAACACGCATAATTCCAGCTGTGCCTGCTGTTCCATGCGCTGCCGGCAAGTCTGTTCGATATGTCGTACATAATACCGTCGTTTTCGATTTCTTCAAACGCATAGACGTCTGCATCGAGCGTTCTGACAACTTCGCACAGCCTGTCGAGCCGTCCGATATACGCATCCCTGTTCCAGTTTGATTTTGACGATTTGAATTCGCTGTATTCGGTTCCGTCCTTTACCGCGTCAAAAAACGTTTCCGTATTCCAGCTTACAAGACGAAGAGACTGAGGTGCCGTTCTGTGTGCTCCCGTATCCGGTCTGCCGTCCGTGCATGAAAATCCTGTACAGCTGCAGACACATAATGCAGCGGGAAATAACAGCGTGATAATCAGTTTGTGTTTCATATACAAAGCCTCCGGTTGTTAAATCGTCATAGCTTTGAAATTTTATGCGGAAAATTTGTAATACAAACTTTGATCTAAAATTAAGATGCTCTTCTATACGGTTTTTCCGGATGATGTTACTATAAATGACAGAGGGACAGAAGATACAATATGAAGAAAACAGCGGCAGTATCCGGCTGCATGCTTGCTGCGGCATGCGTACCGGCAGAGGAGATAAAGACGGCGGATATTTCAAAAGCTCCCGTATATACAGATGCGCCGGAAGGATTTGATCTGATGCGCTCCGGTGTAAAATACGGAAAAATCAGTGAAGAAACGTATTTTTCAAAGACTACCGGCGCGGACAGAAAATGTAACGTTCTTGTGCCGGCAGGGTATGGCAGCTCCCGGAAGTATCCGGTGATGTATCTGCTTCACGGAATCGGAGGCGATCATACCGAATGGCTGGGTGGAAATCCTGTGTATGTTGCGGGTAATGCAGTTGCCGCCGGCGGTGTTCCGTGCATCATCGTTATGCCGAATGTACGGGCAATGAATCCCGACAGCTGCCCGTCTGATCCGTTCTGTCCGGAAGCTGCTGCCGGATTCGACAACTTTATACATGATCTGTTCAACGATCTTATGCCTTTTATTGAAAATAAATATGCTGTAAAAACCGGACGAAGTAATACCGCAATAGCGGGGCTTTCTATGGGCGGCAGGGAGGCGCTGTATATAGGATTTACAAAACAGGAATCATTCTGCGCAGTAGGAGCTTTTTCTCCGGCACCAGGGCTTCTCCCGGTGAGCGGGTTCAACGGTATGTTCAAACCCGGTTCATTTACATTTAAAGACGGAACAGCAAAACCTGACTTTGTTCTTATCTGTACCGGCGATCACGATACCATGGTCGGAACTGTTGCATCAGTGTATCATGATATGCTTGTTAAAAACGGTGTCGGACATTTCTGGTATGTGATGCCCGGTGATCACGATTTTACAGTATGGAAAAACGGATTGTATAATTTCTGCCTGCGGGTATTCCGGTAACACGTTACGGTTTACAGGAGAACTGCAGAATTCATAATGGCCGCTGATTAAATTTCTATACAGTAATCAGCGGCCATTTGTTTTTTGTCCGTCCGGTATTATTTGGACGGTGCACTGAATTTTATGAACAGTACGTCTCCGTCCTGCACGACGTAATCCTTTCCTTCTATGCGGTACTTGCCGGCTTCTTTTATTTTTGCCTCTGTCCCGTATTTACGGAGGTCGTCGATTGAGTATGCTTCAGCTTTTATAAATCCTTTTTCAAAATCGGTGTGAATCACGCCTGCGGCCTTCGGTGCCGTGTCTCCCGCGTGGATGGTCCATGCGTGGCAGTCGTCCGGACCACCGGTAAAGAACGTGCGCAGTCCCATGAGTTTGTATGCAGTGTGGGCAAGTTCTGAAAGTCCCGATTCCTTAAGGCCGACGGAATCCATGAATTCTTTTTTGTCTTTTGGATCTTTGATGTCGGCAAGATCAGCTTCGAATTTTCCGCAGATAACGACGACGTCGGACTTTTCATCAGCGGCAATTTTTTTTACTGTTTCAACGTATTTGTTCGTACCGCCTGCAATCGTATTTTCATCAATGTTGCAGACGTAGAACGTCGGCTTCATAGTAAGCAGAAACATATCCTGTACGGCAGCTTTTTCCTCATCAGTAAGATCTGCCTGCCGTGCACAGTTTCCCGCCTCAAGCACCGGTTTTATTTTTGCGATGGCGCTTGTCCATGGTGCCCACTTTTTTTCTTCCTCTTTTCCGAGCGCACGTGTCGCTTTCGTCACTTTTTCCTGCCGTTTTTTGATTGTGTCCAGGTCTGCAAGTGCGAGTTCCATATTAATAGTAGAAATATCGTTTTCCGGATCAATGGGAGCTGTGGTGTTTGCGTTTTCACGTACATGCATAATGTCCGGATTGTCGAAGCAGCGTACAACGTGGGCAATACAGGTTACTTCACGTATATTTGCAAGAAACTGATTTCCCAGTCCCTCTCCCTGAGAAGCACCCTTTATAAGTCCTGCAATGTCGACGAATTTTACCGATGTCGGCGTTATTTTTTTAGGCTGAAATACGCCTGCCAGAAATTCGAGACGTTCATCGGGAAGGTCTACAATACCGATATTCGGATCGATTGTACAAAAAGGGAAATTTTCTGCAGCAGCAGGAGCTGCCGTCAGAGCCGTAAATATAGTAGATTTGCCTACGTTCGGGAGGCCGACAATACCGCAGTCTAATGACATAGTGCGTCCTTATAGTTTTATTATAGTATATTCCAGTATAAGTTATTTCCAGTGAATAGGCAAGAATAAGAAAACTGTTGTTTCTATGATATTTGCTTTGTTTTTTTTTAAATTATTTGTTATAATAAGCTGTAAAAGATAACTGTATTTATTACTTTTCTTTTTTTACCACAATATTTGGCACTATAACTAATAGTACAATGAGTGAAAAACCGGTATATTCCGTTTATTTGAGAGGAACTTATGAAGAGAAATTGCAGAATTGCGGTTGTTCTCTGTTCTGTTTTCGTGTTTTTGTCAGGCTGCAGCAGTTTTTCGGATAAAACGGGGGTGGTGTCGGTTTGTTTTGACGGGACATCCCTGTGCAGAAGCGCAGATTCTGCCGGCTCATCTCTGACGGTGAAGCTTATTAATGCAGATTCCGGAACGGTTATAGACACCGTAACAAAAACAGTTACGTCGTCCGACACTCAGGCGGAAATAAACTTTACTGCTGAAATAGGACTGAGCGTTTATCTGAAGGCAGAGTTGGCACAGAGCGGAACTGTAGTTGCTTCAGGAGATTCGGAAACAGTTACGGTAAAAGACAATACGGAAGTCCCGCTTATTATGGAGTGGGAAAACGGTACTGTAACAGTTCCGGTAACGCTCAGAAATTCTTCAGTGGACTGTACACTGAACCTGAATGTAACACCGGCAGATTCAGCCCCGGCAGCCGTATCCGGCAGTTCCGGTATTACACTGAAGGCAGGGTATGCGTATACGATTTTACTCGATGCAGAATTTTCGGGAACGGCCGCGGATTATACGGACAGCAGGCTTTCGCTTTACAGCGGTGCGACAGCTGAATATACATCTGATACAGGTTCTTTTACAATACAGGCGTATGTTACAGGAACGTATAAACTGTTTATGGAAGTATGCATAGCGGGCATATGGTATACCGGCTATGAAACAGTCGTTATAGAGTAATTTCCAGTAAGGAATAAAATATGAGAGAAGAAAAAAACAAAAAACGGCCAGTATTCATACTGGCTGCCGCCTGTGTATTTTTTTGTGCGTCAGGCTGCAGTAATTTATTAAATAAAAACAGCGGTCCGACATCAGAAAGCGGCCCTGTTACGGTATCTGTCGCAGCATCTGTCGGCGGAGCACGGGCTGCGTATCCGTCTGCACTGACGGGCATTACTAAACTACAGGTAACTGCTGAATATTCGTCCGCTGCATATGATCCACAGACTGTAACAGTCCCTGTTACCGATGGAACAGCCGGTGATATTAGTTTTTTATTGATACCGGGCAGCTGGACTATTACCGTCAACGGCATTTATTCTGACGGTACAAATTCAACAGTTCTGGTTACAGGCAGTAAGACCGCGGCGATTTCAGCGAATAACGCAAGTACCGTGGCGGTTATTCTAACCCCTGTATCGACCGGAACACAGACGACGGTAACGACAGGAAATGCGGCGCTCAGTTTTTATGACGGCGATAATCTTGGCTTTACGCAGGTAACCGCAGCGCTTTATTCTGACGGAACGGATATGAAAGGAACTTCTTCTGCGGCAACTATTGACGGAAAATCATGTTATACATACAGTCTGTCAGGTTATAGGGCAGGT
>JBAYAJ010000058.1:0-13286 GCA_041669845.1 Treponema sp. | reverse complement strand
TCGTATAGGTTTTCCTTTACCCCGTGGATACGGTAACGCAGTGCAGAGGAATCTGTCTAAACGGTACAGCCGGGAAGTCTATCGTTTATTTAAAACACATCTGAACACCGGATATGATATGCTTTTCCTTGCATATCCCGGAAACGACTCGTTCAGCTCGCGGTGTGTTCAATTTCGATTATTGTGCGAAAAGGCAGGATTAATCAAAGAATGAAAAAATTTCTTACGAAATTTTTCTGTTTTTTCATCCACGCTTATCAAATTTGTATTTCCCCTTTGTTTCTACCATGCTGCAGATACAGACCGACGTGTTCTCAGTATGCACTTGAAGCAATTCGAAAATACGGACCTGGTAAGGGTCTTTTTCTCGCTATCAAACGTATACTCCGGTGTAATCCTTATCATGCCGGTGGATATGATCCTGTTCCCTGATTAATGGAGATTTAAACCGATGGATAAAAATACAATTTGGGCCATAGTTCTTTCAGTAGCTGTTATTGGTGCATTTATATTTCTGCAACCTGTATTAAGCCCGGTAAAAAAAGCTGTAAAAACGCAAAGTACTGCTGCTCCTGTTGCAGCAGCGCCTGTAGTAAGTGACGGTATCGTTAAAAATTCGTCAGAAAAAAAACCTGTTCTTACACAGGCGGCCGATACGGATGAATCAGTTCCGGAACAGACTGTGGTGATTAAGACTGATCAAATAAAGGCTGTTCTGACAAATAAGGGCGGCGATATAGTGGATTATGAACTCCTTAACCATATCGATACGGATACTGGTAAAGGAGTTCAGATGGCAGACAGTATTTCAGAATTTAACAGATCTTGTGCAATATCATTTGGCGGACCTGACGATATACTTCTGAACGACAAGTTTAATGTCGAGCGTCCTGATAAGAATACAGTTCTGTTTACAAAGCATTACAACGGATATACGCTCGGAAAACGGTATACGTTCAAGCCTGGTGAATATATTTTTAAACTTGAGATTATGATACACAGTGATGAAGGAAATGTCGTTCTCAATAATAATGGAACAGCATATACTCTGCGGACGTCGCCGCAGATAGGGCCTCATTTCAATACTAAATCGAACAGGTATGAAGTCAGGCAATTTCTTTCTTTCAGCGGCGAAAAGAAAAAAACGATCAGTGTAGGATCTAAGCAGTTCAAGTCATTTGATAAATCATATATATGGGCTGGTATTGCCGGAAAATATTTTGAGGCTCTTGTAATTCCTGCTAATGCCACTGATATGGGTAATACATATTATTCTTCAAAAGTTGAGGTAAATGATTACGCAGATGCACAGGCATATTTGACCCGTAGACAATTTTCAGGTTCTGATATGTCTGATACTTATTATATGTATTTCGGACCTCGTAATGAAAAAGATTTAAGACGGTACAATGTCCCTGAAAATAACAGCTGGCAGCTCAGCGGACTTAAACTCTCTGAATCGTTACAGTCAAGCGGCTGGCTCGGCTGGCTTGAGAATATTCTTAAATGGATGCTTGAAATTCTGTATAAACTTATCCCTAACTGGGGTGTTTCGATTATTCTTATGACTGTTATTTTCAAATTTGCCATGTTTCCTCTTACGAAAAAACAGTCGCTGAGTACACTGAAAATGCAGAATCTTCAACCGCAGATGGCAGTCATACAGGCTAAATATAAGGACAATCCACAGAAACTGCAGGAAGCAATGGGTAAGCTCTACAAAGAAAATGATTATAATCCTGCCGGCGGATGTCTGCCGATGCTGTTGCAGTTTCTTATCCTTTTTGCAATGTACAATCTGTTTAATAATTATTTTGAATTCCGCGGAGCATCGTTTATTCCAGGATGGATTCCTGATTTGTCCGCAGGAGACAGTATATACACTTTTAAGAAAAGTATTCCTTTTTTTGGTAATGCAGTCCGTATTCTTCCTGTCATCTATCTTGCATCACAGCTTTTATACGGTAAGATAACACAGAATGGAGGAACAGCAGTCGGTAACGGTACTAGTGCAGCTCAGATGAAATTTATGATGTATGGTATGCCGATTGTATTTTTCTTTATTTTTTACAATGCACCGTCAGGTCTGTTGCTTTACTGGACTGTGAGTAACCTTATTCAGATGGGACAGCAGCTTGTTATTAACAAAATAATGGAAGCAAAGAAGAAGGAATCAGCTATTGAAAGAAATGCAAAGTCTTTTACAGTAGCAAAAAATAATAAAAAAAGATAATCGTAATTAAGAGGTAACAGATTATGACATATGAATATGAAGGCAAAACCGAAAAAGAGGCTATAGAAAAGGCCGCCGCCGAACTTGGTCTTGAACGAGATCAGTTTGACATTGAAATTCTTGAAACACAAAAAAACTCTTTGTTTAAGAAAGGGTATGTAAAAATCCGAGTTCACCCCGTAGATGCATTTGATGCGGCAACGGAAGGAAATGACAATATTATGCCGGTGGGCAGCGGAAGAGTAGTAGCCGATCCGCTTCCGCAGGATGAGTTTGAAAGAAAGCTTATAGAATTTATAAATACGATGATTGAAAAAATGGGATATGAAGTTAAGACAGAAATCGTATTCCGTGAACCACAAAAAATAGGAATAAAGATGGATTCTCAGAATTCGTCTATCCTTATAGGACGTAAAGGGAAGAATCTTGATGCTCTTCAGCTTCTTGCAAATATTTATGCAGGTCGTCTTGGACATGAAGATGTACGCATTATTCTTGATACAGAGAATTACCGTATCCGCCGTGAGGAATCGCTTGTAAGGCTGGCATATACAACAGCAGACAAGGTTCATCAGACTCATAATTCGATTCTGCTTGAACCGATGAATCCGTTTGAGCGCCGTCTTATACATACAACTCTCAATGATATTCCTGATATTGATACAAAATCCGAAGGTGACGGGCTGTATAAACAGGTTCGTGTGAGCTGGAAAGGTGTGTGCTGATTTTTTATGATGAAAAAAAAATTAACCGTATGTTGTATAACAATACTCTTTTATATTGGAACTGTTTTTTCTGCGTATGCGGCAGATGCCGGGGGCGCAAAGTCGTATACGCTTGAGAACGTAGTAAAAGAACCATATTTATCACAGTTGAAGTCTGAACGAAAGATACGGTTCGTGCACAATCAAAATGATTTGCAGCTTAAGCTGTTGCCTGAATCTGCATATTCTGACCGGGTAGCAGCGAATAAAGTTGAAAAAAAAAGTGGTTATATAACGGAATGTCTGTATCTTGTTAATAAAGATGATATTGGTAAAAAAAAGACAGATGGTACAGGCTCTGATACATCAATGACTAGTATAGCGCATATACTTCGTTCTATTTCAAAAATGGAAGGCATGGAGTATTACTCGAATTTTTATAAAAAAACTCTGGTGTTATACAGCAGGACGTATATGATTGCCGGACCTGATGATGATACCCCTGTTTCCGATAAGAATACAGGAAATGCTGACGGTCAGATTGTATATACATATCAGCATGATCACACGTTTGGCGGATGTAAGTATGTAATTAATTATTATCAGTCTGCAAACGAGATATATGCCACATTTAATAATATTACAAAAATGATGTTTGGAATTATTAAAGCTGTTGATCCTCATCAGTTCAGGGCGAATATGCTTATAATGGACTGTGGACAACAGTATCTTGTATATATTTCTACCGATATAGGATGTCCTCGCGTTGAAATGATAGACAGACAGATAAATAATGCATTTAACGACAGGCTTGATGCGTTGTATACGTGGTTTATATCGCAATTCTAAAGATATAAAGAAGGTAAAGTATGAATATGAAAAAATCGTTTTTATTTATTTTATTCAGCTGTGTAATGTTATTTTTTGGAGGATGCAGTCCTATGGACAAAAGTATGAAATCCCTTGAGGGAAAAGAAGGCATTTTTGCCATAATGGAAACGTCAAAGGGTAATATTGTTCTTGAACTGTATTACAAAGATACACCGTTAACCGTAACGAATTTTGTCGGACTTGCGGAAGGGACGATTGATGCGGCTAAGGGCAAACATTTTTACGACGGTCTTAAATTTCATCGTGTTATAAGTAAAGCAAATGGCGATGATCAGGATTTTATGATTCAGGGAGGTGATCCCAAGGGCAACGGGACAGGCGGTCCTGGATATGCGTTTCCTGATGAAATTTCAGACAAATATAAGTTTGACAAACCCGGAGTTCTTGCCATGGCGAATGCCGGAGCAAATACGAATGGTAGTCAGTTTTTTATTACAATAGTTCCAACGTCGTGGCTTAACGGAAAACATACGATTTTCGGAAGAGTTATTGACGGGCAGAGTGTTGTCGACAGCATGAAACAGGGAGATACGATTAACAAAGTGACGATCGTTCGTCAGGGTGACGAGGCAAAAAAATTTACTGCTTCACAGGACGATTTTGATAAACTTGTTATGTCGGCGGCAAAAGCAGCTGCTTCTGCAAAAGAAACAGAATTTGCTTCACAGATCAAGGCGATAGAAAAAAATTTTCCCGGATACGAAAAAGACAGCAAAGGAATTTATTATAAAATTACAAAGCAGGGAAACGGCGGCAAAACAGGAACAGGTAAAAACGTCTCTGTTGACTATAAAGGATATTTGATAGACGGGAAAGTATTTGATACATCAAAAGGACGTGAGCCTCTTTCTTTTACGACGGCAGCCGGTCAGATGATTCCTGGTTTTGATATTATGGTTCAGGATATGAAGCTCGGCGAGTGCCGTACAATCGTCATTCCGCCTGATTTAGCATATGGTGAGCGCGGATATCCTGGTGTTATTCCTGAAAATGCATACATAGCATTCGATATTGAATTGAAGAAAAACTGATTACCGTAATCGGTTTCTGTTTTATAAACAAGAGGCTGTCCGAAAAGAAAGGGCGGCCTCTTGCTGTCAGGGGAATGTTTTTCGATTTTTCGAATGGGACAGGTTATTTGTTTTTACGGATACTATGAACGGAATTTTATTCCGTCTTCAGTGGACATTGAATCTATGATAGCGAGTGATTCAATCCGGTATCCTCTTTTGCGGAGAATTTCGCCGCCTTCCTGAAAACCTTTTTCAATAATTATGCCTGCTCCTACAAGTGTCGCACCTGACTGGCAGACAAGGTCGGTGAGTCCTGAAAGTGCGCTGCCGTTTGCAAGAAAGTCATCTATAAGAAGTATGTTATCTGCCGGAGTAAGATATTGTTTTGCTACGATGACGTTATAATTTTTAGAATGGGTGTATGAATAGACCGACGTACGGTAACAGTCATCACTGATATTGCTTGAAGAGCTTTTTTTCGCAAATACAACCGGACATTTGTTGAAATATCTGGCAGTTGCACATGCTACAGCTATACCGGAAGATTCAATAGTCAGGATTTTTGTTACTGTCTGGCCGGCATAACGACGTGCAAATTCTTTACCAAGTTTATCAAGCAGTTCAACATCAATCTGATGATTGATAAAACTGCTTACTTTTAAAATATTACCCGGAAGTACCTTTCCGTCCTTCCGGATTCTTTCTTCCAATAATTCCATAGCATATACTAATAAAAATTCATGGTTTACGCAATATTTTTAAGCTGTTGTATTATTAATATTTGATATCCAGCCTGTATAATTTTGATCCTCTCCGGGGTGACCAGATTTCTTTACGTTTTTCAGGCAGCGAAGAAATATTATCCGATTTAAAACCAAGACTTTCGAACCAGTCTGAAGCCTGTGTCGTAAGTATGAACACACTGCTGATATTTTCTTTTTTTGCGCGGTAAATCAGATATTCTACAAGTTTAGGGCCTATACCGATGTTGGCACATGATTCGTCGACAGCAACAGCGGCAATTTCTGCCTGATGTGTATCGTAAATGTGCAGAGAAGCACATGCACGGATTCCTCCGTCAAGTTCATACACAATGTAATCCGCCAGATTGTCAAGTATCTGTTTGTCCGTACGCGGCAGGAGATTACCGCGTTCGACAAACGGACGCATAATCGAAAGAACGGCAGGGACGTCTTCGTCGGTCATCGGACGGATTCCTCCGTAGTTTTTTGAGTAAATCATAGTGCCTGAACCCAAGTCGGAAAAAATTTCACAGGGTAAAGCTCCGTCGAGAGAACCGTTAAGAATATGGACACGCGAAACGCCGGACGTGCATGCGTTTTTTGCAAGGTGTAGAAGTGACATTATTTTTGTATTTTCTGAATTGACATTTGTCTTGGTAAATACGTCCAGTTCATCAAGATTCAGGGCCGGAACTTCGCCTGTATCCGACGTACCTATGTTTTCAGGGATAATAAAGTGTTCTGCATTTATTTCAGCGTCCGGCATAACAAAAAACAGTTTATCTGCCTGTAGATGAACCGCGATTTCTTCCGCGAGCGTAATTGATGAAATATTGTACGGTTTTCCGGCTGCGCTCCAGCCGATACATGGAAAAATGGGTATAAAGCCGTTTGCGAGGACTGTACGTATTGCATCAGTCTGTACTTTGTCTATTTCACCGGCTGTACCGTAGTCTTCACCGTTAATAACGCCGATGCTTCTGGCTCGTATCCAGTTGCCGATAACTGCAGTAAGGTGATCGGCTGCAAGTGCAGTCATAACAGTATTGGAAACGTCAAATGCTGCCATTTTTATTGACGGCATTGCTTCCGGTTTTGTGATTCGGATATTATTCTTATATGACCATGGAATATCGGAAGACGACAGAATTTCGTCAATCCGTTTGTGTGCTCCCGGGACAATAAGTACCTGCAGCCCTGCTTCATGGATAAGGCTGATGTCACGGATATGACTGGAAAAAAGTGTTGAGTCGATTACTTCGTCGTCAAGATAAATAACAACTACCGCGTTTTTAAATCGCTTTATATAACGTATAACGTCGCGGATACGCTGCGATTTCTGGTTTCTGGATGATGTGTCTTCCATAAGAAACAATTATATCAAGTATGGTGAGTATTTTTCAATGAATATCTACAACCGCAGTACTGCTGACGATATAAACTGAATTCACCGCTCAATTCGAGGCTGCGGAGAAATCCACTTTTTTTCTTAAAGTCGCTCGTAAGAAATTTCGGTCCCTTTGCTGTCTGCAGTCCATAACCTATTGCATTGATCTTTTCGGCATCCTTGAAAGGACTGATTGAGAGTGTTGTTGTAAACCAGTCGAATCCACCGGCTGCAGCGTATTCGTATGCCTTTTTCATACGCAGCAGATAGCAGCGGCTGCACCGTTCTCCTCGTTCCGGCTCATCTGCGAGTTCCGGTGTCTTTTCTATCTGTACAGCATTGTCATACTCCTGCGGATTATATTGCGCTGTTACGAGTTTTACGTTGTTCTGGACAGCAGGAGGAAATACCGGGAGAAAATTCTGCAGTTCGCCGAGCCGGCGGGAATATTCTTCCGGCGGATAGATATTAGGATTGTAATAATAAACAGTGATTTCGAAATACGATGCAAGATATTCCAATACATAGGAAGAACATGGTGCGCAGCAGGCGTGAAGCAGGAGGGTCTGTTTTCTGCCGGGTGCAAGCTCGTACCGCTTTTCAATTCCGACCAGAATTGCGTCGAGCTGTTTCTGATAGTTCGGTTTCGGTAATCTGTTCATATGTTACAGGTACTGTTTCATTTCGCAATTTTCAACACCGGCAAGCAGTTCAATATATTTTTTAGCCGGGCTGTTGTTTATCTTCTGCAGCAGGATTTCTTCTATCTGGAAAAAACCGACGTCGGCAGACATAAGAACCTGAATGCGGATCGGTTTTTCTTTTCCGGCAGTAATTTCCACCCGTTCAATTGAATTTGCCGAATATTTATGGATGTCGCCGATTTTTGGAGCATTGTCGAGTTCCATCGGAATGCGGGCACGGCCTTTCGTCATATCGCATCCATCGGCAATAAGTATGAGTCCGGCTTCAAGGGAATGGATCCTGCGGGTACCCATATGGCCGACGATACCTTCAATTGCAATCGAACGGATTGCAACTCTGCGGTCCAGATTGTTTTCACCGGGGATTACTTTTTCAAGCAATTTTTCGATAATGGGAAGCGCGAGAAAGACACTGTACAGTTCATGATCCTGCCGTCCAATGGTCATACCGAAGTCGTGCATAAACGACGCGAAGATGACAGCGGTCATGCTGTCCGCAAAAGTCCCGGCTTTTTCTGCCTGCAGATTCATTGGAACCCCGGCTTTATAAAGAATGCCCATCATGATGATGGCGTTATAAGTAACAGTACGCATATGGACCGGACCATGATCGTTGAAACCGAGGCGCATTATTGAGACAGTATTACTGTAGTTCTGAATCGATTCAATTTCCGGGTCGCTCATAAGTGCTTCTGCAACATTGAGCGGCAGCGGATCTTTTTCAGGTGTAAGCTGAATAAGTTCTTCAATGGCCGACGTGATTTTCCTGTCCGTTGAAAGTTCTTTTGGTGATTTCATTGTTTTCATACTAAACTCCATTTGTATTGTAGAATGTATGGATGAAAAGTTCAAACGAATACGGTATATTTATTTCATGTCCGAAAATATGCCTTCACAGAGAACGTTCACTGGTTTTATGCTCGCTGCTTTTACAATTTTTATATGGGGTATTACATTCGTATGCACAAAGTCGCTTTTAAACGATTTTTCTGCCCTTGAAATACTTGTCGTACGGTTTATTCTGGCATATGTTACTTTATGGATACTTTGTCCGCATGCGCTTCATCTTGAACATAAGAGGGACGAGCTGTTGTTTTTTGCGGCAGGTTTGTGCGGAGTCACCGTATATCAGTTTCTTGAAAATGCTGCAATACTGTTTACATCAGCTTCAAATGTAAGTATTATCGTTGCAATCTGTCCCATTTTTACCGCGCTTACCGCTCAGATTTTCATGCACGAAAAACATATTACACCACTTTTCATTACCGGATTTTTAATTGCAATTGCGGGTGTTGCGCTTGTAAGTTTTAACGGAGCCGTTACTTTTCATTTCAGCCCGGAAGGCGATCTCATGGCTCTTGCTGCAGCCGTATCATGGGGATTTTATTCACTGTTTGTATCAAAAATCAACGCGCTCGGCTGTAGAAGCCTTGCAGCGACCCGCCGTATATTTTTCTATGCACTTGTGTGCATGATTCCGCTCGTACTGTCAGGAATGTTCCTGCCGGGAATGCGCGGAAATCAAAGTTTCCGCGTTGTAGTTGATGCATCGGTGAATAGCGAACGTTTTTCCCGTCCGGTTAACTGGATGAACCTGCTGTTCCTCGGAGTTGCCGCTTCTGCACTGTGCTTTGCTGCATGGAATGTAGCATGCAGAATCCTTGGAACAGTACATGCTACTATAGGTATTTATCTGATTCCTGTGGTAACGATTCTCTTTGCCTATTTTGCGCTCGGAGAAAATATTACGTTTATGGGAACGCTTGGCGCGGCGTTTACAATCTGCGGACTTATTGTATCAGGTCTCAGACGCGGAAAGGTCTAAGAAAATACAAAATTTCTGCATAGGGATTAAATTTCCCCCATGTGCTGAACTTGTTGTAATATGGATTCCGATTAATCGGTATAGCTTTGATTATTTGAGAGGATGGGTTAATGCCCTGTCTTACTGACCGTGATTGTTGGTTGTCCGGCGGCATACAACCGTCCGGCAATCTGTTTTCCCGTCTGTGTCGCTGCAAGTCCGCCGTACCCTGTTTCTTTGAGAGACGTATTCATGCAGTTTCCCACTTGTTTCATCGCATCTATAACCTCATCTGCTGGAATTTTCGGAACAATGCCTGCAAGTGCCATATCCGCGCACGAAAGAGCGTTAACCGTACCGACGACGTTCCGTTTTATGCAGGGGACTTCCACTAGGCCTGCTACTGGGTCACAGACGAGGCCAAGCAGATTCTGCAGTGCAAATCCTGCAGCATACATAATCTGTCCGGCGGTGCCTTTGTGTAAGAAAACGAGTGTTCCTGCAGCCATTGCGGATGCAGCTCCTATTTCTGCCTGGCAGCCGCCTTCCGCACCGGAAATAGACGCGCGGTTTGCAATTATCTGCCCGATTCCTGCAGAAACAAACAGTCCTTGTATAATTTTATTTTCTGTAGTTTTTTTATCCCGGTACAGCGGTACAAGGACTGCAGGAAGAACACCGCATGAACCGGCGGTCGGAGCTGCAACGATACGTTTCATGCACGCGTTTGATTCAGCCATTTGAAGCGCACAGGCAATGACCTTACCGGTAAAATCACCACAGAGAGGTGAACCTCCGGCAATATAAGCGGCAAATCTGCCTCCGTCTCCTCCCGAAAGGCCGCTTGATGACTCAAGATTTTTGTCATATGAATCGGCTGCTGCAAGCATTGCGTTCCACATTCCGCGCATTTTAGTAAATTCCTGTTCTGCAGTCATACAGCTTTCTTTCATGTCTGTTTCGCATACAATCTGCCAGAACTCTTTTTTTTCTCTTGAACAGGATTCAACAAGAGAGGCAAGTGATTCAAACGACATCTTCCGTACCTCCGTTCACATAGGTAACTTTGATAACACCGTCGGATTTTTCTATATCGTTTATAATATCGTCAGGTATACACTGGTCCGTTTCGACTACCATTACAGCGTATCCTCCCCGTTCGTTACGGTAAAGCTGCATGCTTGCAATATTTATTTTATTCTTTGAAAGCAGCGTCGTAACATGTGCGACGTGACCCGGCTGGTCCGAATTATGAACGATAAGTGTAGGCATTTCTGCGTTAAAGTTTACTTCTATACCATCGATCTTGTTAATCATAATCCGGCCGCCGCCGATTGAAGATGCCTGGATTACGATTCTGTTTCCGCCGTCGCCAAGAAGCGTAAGGACTGCCGTGTTCGGATGAGCATCGGGAAGATCAATGGCAGAAAAGAAAATCCTAAGACCCTGTTCTTCTGCAATTTCCAGACTGGAAGGAATCCGGATGTCGTCGGGCTGCATTCCGAGCAGGCCTGCAGCGATTGCCCGGTCGGTACCGTGTCCGTGATACGTTGCGGCAAAAGAACCGGAAAGACCGACGTCGGCATATACCGGTTTTTGTTTGAGCAGCAGCCGTGCCATAAGTCCTATGCGGACAGCACCTGCTGTATGAGAACTTGAAGGTCCGACCATTATGGGTCCAAGAATATCAAAGATACTCATTTTACAGCCTTTCCATTTATTTTTCATAAATGACTATTGGTATTATCAGTTTTTTATGTAATAGTCAATGTAAATAACGGCTTTAAAAGCAGAATCGGTTTTCCCCTGCTACCGGACGTTTTCTCTTTCCGCATACGTACGGATGCAAGAATAAGCGTAATCGGGATAATTGCAAGCGTACGTGTAAGTTTTACAATTGCTGCATCCGGCAGTGTATTACTTCCGTGAAGCCCTTCCCATGCAGTTGCAGCTGTAGTAGATCCTCCGCAGATAGATGAACCAACACCTATAATTGTTGAAATTTTACCGGGAACAACTATTATTTCGCACGGGCTTATTCAGACAGAACTTTCCGACGGAACTTTAATTGATGTAACACCGGCCGGCGGCGACGTGAAGAAAGCCGGTGTCCGTATGTTCCGTCCTGTATATCACAGGGATAAATATATTGATGTCCGTATGCAGCAGTTTATTGACGGCACATATAATTTACTGCGGCAGTGATATGTATTGCAGTCGTATTAATAACCGGAAGCGGTAAATCACCGTCATGAATAAGCAGCGGTATTTCGGTACAGCCGAGTACAACAGCCTCGACAGGCATTTTACCGGCGGCGGCGGCATTAATAATCGGGTTGCAGACTGCCAGAAAATCTTTTTTCATTTCCGGAGTTATTATTCCCGCTTCAAGATCCGGGAAAATGATATGATGTATTTTTTCCCGGTCTTCCGGCGGTGGCATAATGCATTCAATGCCTGCTTTTGTGAATTTTTCCGGATAGAACATATTATTCATGGTAAACAGCGTGCCGGTAAACAGTATACGCTTCCAGCCGTGGGCTGCAGTATATGAAACAGCAGAATCAACAATACTGATAAGAGGAAGAGAAGACACTTTTTCCAGTTCGTCAAAAACTACATGCGGAGTATTCGATGCAATAAGGGCAAAATCAGCACCTGCGTTTTTCAGCTGCAGCACTGCATCGGCAAGTTTTGCCGTAAGACTGGCATATGACTTAGCTGCCACGTCATCCAGAATATCAGTCATATTTACACTGTTTATGATAATTTGCGGATAGACGTCCTGTTTTACTACTTTCCGGTATTCAGATATTATACCGTTGTAATAATCTACTGTTGAGGCAGGCCCAAGACCTCCGATTATTCCCGGGACAGGCACAGATGGTATATTTTTCATACGGTAACTATAGTGATATTCTTTTTTTTTGAACAGCGTGTTGCTGAGGTAATGCAGGCCTTTTTTGTATTTCCGGAAAATCATTCAGCCGCGTAGTACTGGGTCCTGAATACCGGATTTCCTTGATATTAATTCCGGAAGATGTTGAGTTTGAAATTGAAAGAACAGGTTTTTGAAATTGAAAGAAGGCTCGTTTAAACTTCAAAGAAGCCTCGTTTGAAATTGTAAGAAGGGTAAGTTGTGCAAGAGTCAGAAAATCCCGGAAGAAAGTATTCAAATATTACAGAAAGAATTTCAGTAAAAATCGTATGTAAAATTTGTATGTTTTTAGAGCAGTACTCGTTTTTTTGAAAAAACGGGATATCCTGATAATGGAGGTGAGCATGAAAAGACTATTTTTAGTTTGTCTTACGGCAGTTATCATAGCAGCTGTATATACATCCTGTCCCACAAGTTCCTCGTCAGAACCATCCGACACATCGCGGCTTACTCACACGGATCAGACGCTTACACTGGTCAAAACAACAGATGAATCGTCATATTCTGATACAACAGCTTCAAAAAACATCAGGGCGGTGGTAAGTGCACCGGGTGATACTGTTATCACGGAAAAAGCGGTTGTTTCGTCTCCTTCCGCCCCGGATGGTACCGTTATGCAGGCTTCAGACGTGAGTATGGGTCCGAACGGCAAATATGCATTTGTAACGTATATGCTGCAGGGAAACAGTAACAGAGGTATGCTTGATATCATTGATGTCTCAAATTCGTCATGGCCGGAGTTGCTGTATTCGATAGATTTTACATCGACGGATTTATCTGCCGCTGCGTATGACGGCAGCTATATCTATGTCGGCGGCCAGTCACTCGAAAATACGGAAGCTGGAAAATATGCGTATGTACGTGCCATA
>JBAYAJ010000057.1:0-13329 GCA_041669845.1 Treponema sp. | reverse complement strand
TGTTTTCATCACCGACGACGACCGTGAACTGCTGCCGGCATATCTCCGCTTCGTACGCGGTATCATAGACAGCGAAGATCTTCCTCTTAACGTAAGCCGCGAAATTCTGCAGCAGAACCGCATCCTTGAGACAATCAAGACACAGTCGGTAAAAAAACTGCTCGGCGAATTCAAAAAAATGGGAGAAGAAGCAGACAAAGCACGGAAATCCGAAAAACCGACAGACGATGAGAAAAAATCGATTGAGAAATGGAATAAATTCGTCTCTGAATTTAATCGTCCTATGCTGGAAGGACTCTACGGCGATTATGCAAACCGTGAAGAAATTTCAGAAATTGTCCGGTTCAAGAGTACAGATAAAAGCGGTACGGGTACCGACAACTGGACAAGCCTCGCCGACTATGTACAGCGCATGAAACCGGACCAGAAATCAATTTATTATATTACAGGTACTGACGAACAGAACCTGCGCAACAGTCCGCTGCTTGAAGCATATACAAAGAAAGGGTTTGAAGTGCTTATCGCTGCAAATGATATTGCGGATATTGTTATTCCAGGTCTTGGCAAATATAAAGACTTTGAGCTAAAAGCGGTCAACCGTGCAGGGAGCGATGAGGAACTCGGTGTAAATAAAGAAGAAGCTGAAAAGAAAGAAAAAGAATTTAAACCGGTCGTGGACAAAATCAAGGAAGCGCTGGGAGACAAAGTAAAGGAAGTTAAACTGAGTAAGCGCCTTTCCGACAGCCCGTCGTGCATTGTCGTTGACGAAAACGATCCTTCGTTCCAGATGGAGCGCATGATGAAAGCCATGGGTCAGTCAGGGATGGCGGATGTAAAGCCTATTCTTGAAATAAACGGCGATCATCCTGTCGTTCAGAAAATAAAAGACAGTGAAGATAAAGCGTTTATTGCAGATGTAGCAACAGTGCTGCTTGATCAGGCGCTGCTTGTGAGCGGAGAAGAACTAAAAGATCCTGCGGATTTTGTGAAACGTATGAACAGTCTGCTCAGTAAATAAGAAAGACTTCTTTCAAAAAACGGGACAGAAAAAATCTATCCCGTTTTTTATTCCCTTCATTACGATCAAAATCGGCGGACTAAAAGATTTTCAATGTAAAATACTGTTTCATTAAATTAAATCCACTTATATAGTAAAAACATACTTACTTCAGCGCGCTGGTGATTATTATTTCCCGGATTCCTGCGACAATTTTGACTTTTTTCCGGAGGCAACAGTAACCGAACCTATAACTGCAGCACAGACAACAGCCGCTGAAGCAGCTTCAAGCAGTGCATTCGGCAGAAGAATTGCCATAAGAGCTATATATCCCTTTCCGCCCATTGCTTCCAGATTTTTCGCTGCTGTAAAAATATACAGAGCACCGATTACAAGAAATGTATGGGCAAGGGTAGAAACAAAACCAACAATAACAGCGGAAACTGTTTTCGGCATATGCGGAATCAGATTGAGCAGATACCATAAAATCCATGCAACGACGCCGAGTAACATACGGGGCAGGATAGATACGCCGGGATTGACGAACAACGGATCAAGTGCACCGGTCGGCATCATGGCTGCAAGCATTAAACTGAAAATACCGAATACGGCGCCTACGGTAATGCCGGAAACAAGAGCAGATATATCGGGTTTATAGCTCTTGTCTTTATACAGGCATATAAGCATAACTGCAAGCAGAACCGGAATATGCATGATAGTTATTGATGCATTTGGTCCGAGCGGGATCATACCAAGATGCATCGGCGGCAGCCCAAGCACAACAACAAGAGCACTCAGTGCACCCGTAAGAGCAAGTTTCCTGTTTCGGGATAAAGTTTTTTCCATAAATAAGAACCCTCCTGTAGTTTTATAATAAACGACTATATCATGTTTTATATAAAACAAAAAGAGGAAAAAAATCTGACATTTGCAGTATATTTAGGTATATATGAATATTAATTTCAAATCGCTTTTATGCGCTATCTCAGAAGCGCTTGACTATGTCGAAGGAAGTATAACCGGAGCTACACATAATCACGCTAAACGTGTTGCATATATGTCGGCTGTTATTGGGAAAAAAGCAGGAATAACAGACAGTGAACTTGCAGATTTAACCGCCTGTGCCCTTCTCCATGATAATGCACTTACCGAATATATACATAATGAACAGAGTGTGGGAATAAATGTTCTTATCCATCCGGAACAGACAAAACTTGGTTCTCATTGTACTATCGGTGAACGTAATATTTCTTCCATGCCCTTTTATCCCCGTGTAAAAGAAATAATACTGTATCATCATGAACGTCCCGACGGTAAAGGACCGTTCAACAAATTATCAGCAGATACTCCGTTTTATTCACGCATAATACATCTTGCAGATATCGTCGACATTGGGTTTCCTCCGGAAAAATACGGAGACGGAAATGGAGGGCAGATACTTTCGTTTATCCGGAAATACCAGAATATATTCTTTGATAAAGATATTGTAAGTCTTTTTTCGTCATGCATCGGTGAAGGAATTGTTAAAAATTTGAAAAACGACAATATAGAGATGCTTCTTGATTCTGCGTTCCCGGAAAAAAACTGCGTCTATGGAAAAAATCAAATAATCAGCATCGCTACCATATTTGCTAAAATAATAGACTACAAATCGGTATTTACAAGTACGCACTCTACCGGTATTGCACAAAAAGCGCTGCGCATGGCTCAATATTACGGATGGGATGATGAAACACAGGCTGAATATTATCTTGCCGCCGCACTTCATGATATCGGAAAACTTGCTGTCGAAACCGATATCCTGGAAAAACCTGCAAAGCTTACCGATGGAGAATATAAACGGATGCAGTTCCATGCCTATGCAACATGGGAAATGCTGAGAAAAATAGAAGGTTTTGAGCAGATTACTGAATGGGCATCATATCATCACGAAAAACTTGATGGGACAGGTTATCCGTTCGGGAAAACAGCAGATCAACTTTCTCATAAAGCACGACTTATGGCATGTCTTGATATTTATCAGGCACTTACAGAACCCCGTCCGTACCGAAAAGAAATTACACACGAAAAGGCGGTAAATTTTCTTATGAAACAGGCAGATTCCGGAAAACTTGACAAAAGCTGTGTTGAAGATATAAATATCTGTTTTGGCAAAAGCAAATAACCTCTCGCATTTCATTTATTTAACAAAGTAATTTTTATAAAACGGGTTTTGTCTCTTTTATAACCGTCTGTTCTTCGGTGAAGATCAGACGGTTTATTGTGCTCTTTGTCCAAAATTAATTTTTTGAGATTTGACAGTATTTTCTTAAAAAAAATCAGTTTTATTGACCTATATCAATGGCTGTATTATTTTTTTGCTCTATTCTTCTCTTTGATGGAGGAATAAAAATGAAAAACGACAGGACATAATATGCTGAACAATTCGTGTTTTGGAAGAATTGTATGAAAAAACAAAAACAAAAATTTGATGCCTCGGATCTTTTTTCGTTCTTCTCTCTGTTGAATATTCATGAAAAACGACAACCGGATTCCGGTATCCTTACATGGAAAGAAATATATCTGCTTCAATACATTCTTAAGAACAAACCGGATTCAGTAACAGATATTGCATCATACCTTCATATGCCGGTTATTGATGTTTCCCGGCTGGTATCAGTACTTCAGTCAAAAAAAATACTGGAAAAAAGTGGCAACAAAAATGACAGGCGCTCTGTTGTTGTCCGCATAACAGAACAGGGAAAAATAATACTGAAAAATACCGAAAATGAACTCCTTGCATATTTGAACAATCGCAATTCACATCCATCAGTCGACCAAAACTCTGACAAATTATTTAAAAGTCAGTATGAAAACTCGACGCAATTGATCTGTACGTTCCGTCCGGTTTTCGATGATGACAATGAAATTGGTGATCTTGAGTACCTTCAGGCAAACCATGCTTTTATCCGTGAATTCCCTGATATAACGACACTGGCCTGTTGTTCTCTTCTTTCCAGAACAGTTTACCAGCATTTCGACATTGTTATATCTGTCTGTAATACGGTATGGAAAACACGAAAGCCGGTAAAAATACTGCTCGATGCAAAGTTTCAGGGAAAAGAATATTCGTGTGAATGGTTCCGGGACGATATGGACACTATCGTTGTTGCGGCAGTTTCCGTTAATACAGCAGCACAGGGATATCTTCACGATATTTTTCCTTACTATCACTTTTTTTTTAAAAATAAACCAATAAAAATGGTTCTGGAATGTACAACAGGCAGAATTCTGGCCGTAAATGAAACGGCTGTCAGATTTTACGGCTGGACCCGTGAACAATTTCTACAAAAAACAATTTATGAAATAAGCCTTAATCCGCCGGAAACAACACGGAAAAATCTGGATATGACAGGAAATTCAACAGAATTAATATTTCATACTGTACACCGTACTGCAGACAATACATTAAGAAATGTTGAAATCCATGCTTCATCCTGCCTGCTCGGTCATACAAAAGTTCATTTTTCAAATATTATGCAGGAAAGTACTCCCGATATTTCCTGTCCGGATCCGGACAATCCGGCAGGATGTGTAAACAGAATTGAGGCAGACTGGTCAAATATTTTTTTCTCACAATACAAAAAGGTCATCTCCGGGACATCAGATTTACTGAATTATATTGAAGCAAAGGGAAAACTCTGTTCCTACGCCGCTGGAGACCATTTTTTTGAATACGGGACAATGCTTCCGACATTCGGTTTTATTGTTGAAGGATTATTCAGGGTATATTATTTTTCGCACACAGGACGTGAATATACGCTTGAATACCTTCGTCCCGGATACAGTATCGACTCGCTGACATTTACAGACTGTTTTGCTACAGAAGAAATCAGTATTGAAGCAATTATCCCGGGCAAAGTTCTCGTAATTGAACAGAATCAGTTTATACGCAGAGCTGCATCCGATCCTGATGCGTTCAGGCTCCTGTATTATATTGATAAGCAGCGTCTTACAAAACTGGAACAGCGGGGATTATCTCTTCTTACCGACGATGCAAAAGAACGTTATGAACGGTTCATTAATGATGAAAGTGATATAGCAGGATATCTTCACGGGCAGGATATTGCATCATACCTCCGCATGACGCCCGAAACACTCAGCCGCATCCGGAAAGCTAATCTGTAAGAATACATTTTGTTCATGTTTTTTTCCAAAGAAACCGCTTTTCTTGATCTGCATCAATGACGATACTATTTTTTCATACTATGCTTTTTTTTATGGAGGCATACAGTATGGAAATGACACGCCGCAAAATGCTGAACAATTCGCGCTTCCTCTGTTTTATGCTCGACAACGAGAATTATTGCATTGATATTCTGCGCGTAAAAGAACTGATGGGGATGACTGATATTACACCTCTCCCGGGAACACCCGGATTTATCCGCGGGGTAATAAATCTTCGGGGATTGATAATCCCCGTCATTGATCTGCGGCTCAAATTCGGACTGCCGTTCCGGGATTACTCAAAACGTACCTGCATTATCGTCGTAGAAGTTACATATGAAAATGAAATAGTCCTGATGGGTATCGTCGTTGATGCCATACAGGAAGTAGTAAGCATCCCCGAAGAAAAACTTTCAAAGATTCCTTACATAAATGCGCGGATAAAAAGTGAATATATCAAAGGGATTGCCGACACGCAGGACGGCATAAAAATCGTTCTTGACGTGCTCAAAGTACTGAATGAAAAAGAACTTGCAGTTGTAAAGGAAACAGCTGCCGTTCCGAAAGCGGAAACGGTTGAAAATACAAAATAATTATTTCAGAACAACAGGAGTGAATTATGAAAAATAAAACAGGAACAGGATTCCGCATTATGATGATGGCTGTAGTACTTACAGTAATTTCCGTTATTGTCGGAGTAATTGGTCTTTACACAACGAAAACGACGGGTTCTCTTGCCGACAATATATATCAACAGGACTTACTCTGCATTCTGTATACGGATCAAATGCATTCTTACCTGCAGACCGCTGCATATACGATAGAAAAAGCACACGATGCGACGGCTGATGAATTGAAAGCATACAAAGAACAGGTGATTTCTCTTAATTCTTCTTTTCAGGAGGCTGATAAACAGGGACGTCTCTGTCTTGAAACCGACAGGGGAAAAGAATTATACAGTGTGATTGAAGAAGCGGAAAAAGAATATCTGTCAAATGAATTTAAATATTTCGATCTGATTGCAGCAGGAAAATCAAAAGAGGCAGACATTATTGCCGATACTGTTCTGGATCAGCTGCTGAGCCAGAAAATAAAGCCGGCAATTGAAGAATTGTCAAAAATAACGCAGGCGAAAGCAGTAAAAGAATATTCTATGAGCATACATACTGCAGATTTTGCCGTAATATTGATTATTGCAGCAATCAGTGCAGGACTTATCCTTTCGCTGACAATCGGTATTATTGTTACCCGGAGTATCACAAAACCGGTCACAAAAATTGTGAACAGCCTTTCGGACAGCGCCGGCCAGATTGCCATATCAAGCTCTCAGCTTTCGGCATCTTCGCAGGAAATCGCTAACGGAGCGCAGGAACAGGCTTCGAGCATAGAGGAAACGACTTCTTCAATGGAAGAGCTGTCGTCAATGGTTAAACAGAATCTTGCAAGTGTAAGACAGGCAAGTTTACTTTCGGAAAAAGCAACAGAAGCAAGTCAGACAGGTTTTGACAAAATGAACGACATGCTTACTGCTATGAACAGTATATCGAAGTCGGCAGAAGATATTAAAAATGTTATCGACGTCATCGACGATATTTCGTTCCAGACAAATATGCTGGCCCTCAATGCGGCTGTCGAAGCTGCGCGTGCGGGTGAAGCCGGTATGGGATTTGCCGTTGTTGCAGATGAAGTCAAAAATCTTGCAAACCGGTCGTCGGATTCGGCTAAGGAAACCGCCGGTATGATAAAAGATGCACTGAAAAACGTGGAAACGGGTCTCTCTATTTCTAACGAACTTTCCGGAATTTTCAGGGATATTCTTAATAATTCAAAGAAAGTTCTGGAGATGAACCGCGAAGTTGAATCTGCATCCGGACAACAGGATGAAGGAATCGGGCAGGTAAACCAGGCGCTTATCCAGCTGGATACGGTCGTTCAGACAAACGCATCCGGTGCCGAAGAAACAGCGAGTGCTGCAGAAGAACTTCAGGGACAGGTAACAATTGTAAACGATATTATGGATGATCTGTACGAAGTTATTACAGGGAAAAAATATACAGGCAGCAGGATAAGCAGCAGCAGTCCAAAGTCTCATACCGGCCCGGTAAAGAGTGTGGCAGCAGCACACTCTTTACCAGTGAAAAAAACAGTTCCGGCAGCCGGCGGACCGAAAACAGACGGAAAGCAGGCCGTGTCAGGATCTGTGAAAAAAACGGCAGCTGCTAAAGGATCTCTGACAAAAGATGAACATGTTATTTCTTTTGAGGATGACGAAGACTTTAAACCTGTATAACACACAATCACTAACCTCGACGCAGTCGGGGTATGAAGTTCTCTAAAGGTATTGCAGTTGGAATTAATACTCTTCATACGACTCAATGGTTGGGGCAGTATTAATTCCTTCGTATGAATAAATCCTAAAAGGTTGAATCTGCGCAGTATTCGTGTTATCCTTAAAATAGGTTTCTTTCTTTTTTTCATAACATAAAAAGAGGCCTCCGGTGAAAATTTTCATCATGCCTTAAGAAAAGCAGTATCCGGTATAAACGGAGGTTCTATGAATTCCCGCAGTTCAATACAGATGCGTATTGCAGGTTCGGCAGGTCTTTGTCTTGCCGTTGTCGCACTGCTTCTTATTTCTACAGCAATAATTTCTTCATTCAGAAATCAGAAGCAGATCAACAAAACAGTCGGTGATTCCGTTGAAGCGCTGACTATTGCAAGTCTCGGAAACCTTGCAGGTGAACAGGCAGGAGTTGTTCAATCTCGTTTCGATACTGCACTTGATGCTGCCCGGACGATGGCAGACACTTTTGTACTCACTAAAAAAGCCGGTACTCTCAGGTTCTCACGGGATCAGATTAATTCCATTCTTCTGAATGTACTGGAAGCAAACAAGGATTTAAACGGAACATATTCGTGCTGGGAACCTGATGCTCTTGACGGAAACGACTCACGGTATGTCAGTTCCGGAAACGGAAACAATGAAACAACCGGACGCTTTACTCCGTATTGGACACGAAGCAACAATAAAATTGCAGTACAGCCGCTTGTCGAGTACGATACAGACGCAAAACATCCTAACGGCGTACTGAAAGGCGGTTGGTATATCAATCCGAAAGCAGACAATAAGGAAAGTGTGCTCGACCCGATTCCGTATATCGTTCAGGGGAAAAAGGTCTGGCTTGCAACATTTTCTGTTCCGATTTCTTCAAACGGACAATTTTACGGTGTAGCAGGCTGCGACTATAATCTTGATTTTGTCCAGCAGCTTGCAAAAAACGTAAGTTCAGGACTATTTGAAGGGAAAGGAACCGTCGTAATTGTAAGCTATATGGGGCTCGTCGTTGCCGACAGCAGAAAGCCTGAAACCATCGGGCAGCAGTATTTTGACGCAGGAGAGCTTTCGCAGGAATTACTGACAGCCGTACAAAAAGGCAAAAAAGTAACAAAAATCATCAAAGATACAGATGAAATAATTGCCATTGCTCCTATCCAGCTTGGGCAGACCGGAAAACCGTGGGCTGTTCTTGTCCGTGTACCGGCACAGATTGCTTTTGCCCAAATAACAACTTTAAATCATAATATTGCTGCAGGAAATACCGCCGCACTCTTTCTGCAGATTATTATAGGTATTATAGTAGTCGCTGCAGGTATTTTTCTATTATGGTTTCTTGCAGGTTCCGTGGCTAAACCTGTACAGGCGGTATCAAAAACTCTTTCAGTCATTGCAGAAGGTGAAGCGGACCTTACAAAGCGGATTAACATAAAACGAAACGATGAAATCGGGCTGCTTTCCGATTCCTACGATAATTTCGTCGGGAAACTCGCTGTTATTGTCGATACGGTAAAAAAAGCAAGTAAAGGTCTTGAGATATCTATAAAGGACTTGAGTGCATCAGCAGTTAATTCATCTGCTTCGCTCAATCAGATAAGCTCAAACTTGAAAAGCATGAAACTTCAGATAGAAAATCAAGGATCATGTGTTACAAATTCTGAAGATGCAGTGCAGGGAATTCTGACACTTATAGGAAGTATGGAAAGTACGATTGAATCTCAGAATCAGGCAATTGCTAATTCTTCGAGTGCAATAGAAGAAATGATGGGAAACATCAATTCTGTTTCTTCAACCATGGAACATCTGCACGGAAATTTTTCAAAACTTAAAGACGTTACACAGATAGGGAAAAGCAAACTTCAATCGTTCGCTGAGAAGGTTATGATGATTTCTGAACAATCAGCTAACCTTATGGAAACGAATAATACTATAGCAAGCATTTCCTCTCAAACGAATCTCCTCGCTATGAATGCTGCAATAGAAGCTGCACATGCAGGCGTATCGGGAAGTGGTTTCAGTGTTGTTGCAGATGAAATCAGGAAACTGGCTGAACAGTCTGCAAAACAGTCACATGAAACAAGTACAAAGCTGAAAGACATCAAACGTATTATTGAAGAACTTGTACAGGCATCGGCAGCAGCGGAATCATCGTTCAGCAGCATTCTTGACGGAATCACCGATGTTGATGCTCTTGAAACAGAAGTTAACCAGGCAATGGTTGAACAGAATACCGGTTCCAGACATATTCTGTCGGCAATCGACGGTCTTAAATCAGTAAGTACTCAGGTAACTGAAAAATCCGAAGAAATGTCAAAAAAAGCCGGCCGGGTACAGGAAACGATGAAAGAACTGCTCAACATCTCAGAAGAGATTCAAAATTCGGCTGGAGAAATCTCAACAGGAGCTGAAAATATCAATCAGGAAATAAATATTGTTGCTGAAAAAAGCCGCGAAAGTATTACTCATATTGATTCGCTGGTAAAAGAAACAATCAGATTCAAGGTATAACAGACAAAACCAGGTGCACCCTTAACCACAGGCCTGTGTATACCTGCGTTTCAGTCGTGAATCAGCGTGCACCTGTGTAATCTTTTTAAATGTTTTTCGAATCTGGATTACAGTAATGATTTAAAAAGTTCTACGATATCTTTTTTCGACGGATCACAGGGATTGCCCGGTGTACATGCGTCCTTCATGGCGCAGTCAGCAAGCTGGTCAATAGAATTGTAATCAGTTGATCTGAAAGCCTGTGCAAAGAATATTTTCTCGCGTCTGATAAAATTGAGTTTAAGAATAAGACCTTCCCGAAGGGTAAGCGTAATACCCATTTCATTGAAACACTGTCGTGCAAGAATATCAAAATACCAGTTCACCAGATCGTACTTATCGCGAAAATTGCGGTAAAATGTCTGACGTGAAAAACCTGCGCGCCGGACAATATCGGTTACCGTTATCTTTTCCAGAGTACAGTATTCCATAAGTTCTTTTATCGCGTCTACCAGTTTAAATGCTGCCGACGTATCTTCTGCTGTCTGAATCATTTATTTTCCGCTGCAATTATACATCACCTTGTGTCTTTTGTGGGCGTTCTTTTTTTGTGAGTGATTGTTGTCGCTGATAAAATTTTCATGGTATACTTACTATGGAAAAACAAAAAACATACCTATTTATACAGTTCTATTTTATTTATAGGGAAGGAGGCGTAATTGAAAATTGGTTTATTCGGTTTTGGTAAAGCAGGAAAAGCGGTAGCGTCTGTAATTCTGGAAAGCAAAGATTGTACGCTCAAATGGATCGTACGAAAAACTACTGTTCTTGATCATCGTTCTGCCCCCGAGTATCTCGGAATAAAATCGGAAGATCCAGGACTTATATATTCAAAAAACGAATTCAAAGAAATCGAAAACGATAAAAATCTTGACGTAGAGGCGATAATCGATTTCTCCAGTGCAGCAAGCATATATGAGTATGGAGAGTATGCCGTCAGGCATAATTGTATTGTCGTAACAGCAATTTCAAAATATGGTGAAAAAGAAAAAGAATATCTGGAAAAACTTGGAAAATCGATACGTATTCTCTGGTCACCGAACATTACTATCGGCATCAATTTTCTACTTATCGCGGCAGAAGTGTTAAAAAAAATTGCACCCGAGGCAGACATTGAAATTCTGGAGGAACACTTTAAGACAAAATCGGAAATTTCAGGAACGGCCAAGGTTCTGGCACGCCACCTTGACCTTGATGAAAACAACATAAAGTCCATACGTGCAGGTGGAATCATAGGCAGACATGAAATTCTGTTCGGGTTTCCCTATCAGGTTGTCCGCCTTGTTCATGAATCAATCTCCCGTGAAGCATTCGGCAACGGGGCTGTCTTTGCACTGAGAAATATCAAAGACAAACCGGTCGGACTGTATGCTATGGAAGATATAATAAAACCGTATTTTAGTATATAAACTGACCATTTAAAAAGATTATGACTTTTGAGTAACAAAGCTGCCGGTTTTACACGGCAGTCTTTTTTTGTATAATCTGTTCTTATGAAAAACATACTTCACTGCAAAATAAAATCCGGACAAGGCTGTACCTGTTTCCGATACAGCCTTGTTCCTTTCATATTTTAAACCACACATGGAACTCTTCCTTGCTGACATGTGTTGTGCAGCATTCGTAGCAACTGTTGATCTTGGATTTCCGATGATATCGAGTATATAGTGAACTCACTGCTTCCCTCCTTTTCTGCTGTACCGGGTGGACAACGTCTATTATTGCACACAGGCTTTCAACAATACGGAATGCCGGCTGCATTGCAGTCGTAAGTGACGAAGGAATTACCGAAACAGGTACTCACGAAGAACTTATGCGGACAGGCGGCATATATCACGAACTGTATACCGCACAGTTCGGTGTCTGAAAGCTTCCGAGTCTGTTCAGTTTTTTACATCCGTTATCTGAATTCATACCGTGCGCTTACACCAGTCTCTTCAACCGGTACGACAGCCGCCAATGCAATCTTTGACCTGAGATCAGTACAGTGGCATGGATGGATGACTTTAATTCTTTGTGTATGCAGGTAACGGCATGTTCCTTCAATACGCTCTTTTGATGGATTGAGCAGATGAAACCCTCCGATAATGTCTGCAATGGCAGTCTCTCCCGTCACGCGCTCAGCGTATTCAACAATGTTGCAGATACCGGAATGCGAACAGCCGGTGATGATGACAAGCCCCTCTTTTCCCCTGTATACAAGTGCAGAATCATCCGGTATATAATCAGGCAATCCGCTGCTGACACCTATGGAAGTTCTGGCTTCAAAGTCATTGGTACAAGGTATTTCTCCGAGAAAGACAAGCCGTTCTGTAATATACTGCGGCTTTTTACTAAGCTGCATGTTAAAATGACATCCTAGTTTTTCAGCGGAAAACAGGGAACCTGCTTCGGAAAAACCGTCAACCGAAATACTGCGGAAAACGGAAGGATGCGCCAGCAGTTCCGGCTTTGTATGGGTAGTATGTTCCTGCTCAAGTTCCGTGTAATACCGGATAAGCGGATCAAGTCCCCACGTATGATCCATATGGCCGTGCGACAGGCAGACATACTGCAGATTCTTGAAAGTAATCCCCATTTTCAGAGCATTCTGAAGAAATACTCCCGAATACCCGACGTCGAAAAGGACAGAAACACCGCTTTCCTCGATGAATGTACTGAATGCCGGTTCACCGAGATAATATTTGTCGATGAGTGTATTGTTGTCGGCAAGTATGGTAACGACCATTATTGCTCATTGCGTGAAAAAGTAACTTCACGCGGCTTTGTACCGGTGTACAGCACCCGGCGGGCAGGAGTACATTCGGATATAACCGTACCGTGCCGGATGACGTACAGGCATTCGCTTTCAAGCCGTATTGCCTCGTATTCGTCAGGCGCGTCAAGAATAATAAGGTCCGCAGGTTTGCCTTTATCAATGCCGTATTCATTTTCAACACACATGGTTTTTGCGGAATTAACGGTAATCATGTCGAAGAGCGCCGGGATATCGTCGTATCCGCTGAAGTGACCGTAATGGAGAAAAAGACTGGCAGCGGACAGCATGCTTGCCTTCCCCATCGGATACCAGGGATCCATGATGGAATCGTGCCCGATGCAGACGTTTACGCCGCGTTTGAGCAGTTCATCGACACGGGTATGTCCACGGTGACGCGGGTAGCCGTCGTTTCTGTTCTGCAGGACGGAATTGTCGAACGGGTTCGTTACCACGTTCATTCCGGCCCGCTTTAAAATACCGATAAGT
>JBAYAJ010000056.1:0-14354 GCA_041669845.1 Treponema sp. | reverse complement strand
TTCTGCCTTTGTATCTTTCCATAATCGTTTTGATATATAAATCCATCATTGTTTCCGCTTCTTCTTTTGTTTTTATAGAAGAAAGAAAACCGGGATTCTGATTATGCCAGAACAACGTATGCCACTTTACAGCCATATGGTTCTTTTCTGCAAAAGAGACAAGATTGTCCACATCGCTCCAGTTCCAGAATGTTTTGTTGGGATGAAGATTTGCCCATTTCATACAATTTTCGGCGACGATAATTGTGCTGTTCTCTGTAATGATTCTGCTGTTTTTCTTCTGCGAAAGGTCTCCGGTAGAAACAGCCATACCAAAATCAACAGCCTTTGAACGGGCATAGTCCCGTGCTGTCTTTCTACCGCTGCAACTTGTACATAAAAGAATCAACACGAAAATACAGGAAACTGTTTTTACTATTCGATTCATAAGCTCCTTCTTCGTGTAAGGCAACCGGTTGCCTTACTGTACTGTTAGTATACTTTCGTTTTGTGTTTTGTCAATTCTTTTGTATATTTCATGAAATGTGGTAGAATAACAATAGCAGTGAGGTTCATATGGAAACCATTCAGGATTTGGGTTCATATACATTTCCGGCTTTATTCCGGAATTCTGTAAATAAATTCGGCGATTGTCCGGCGTTGTCGCTTGTAAACGGCGAACCCGTTACATATCGTCTGCTCAACATACGGGTTGAACTGGTTGCAAAGATGCTTGCAGGGCTTGGGCTTCATCCAGGAAGTAAGACTGCCATATTCAGTACGAGTATGCCAAACTGGGGCATTGCATATTTTGCAGTAGTGAATTATGGAGGTATAGCAGTTCCTCTGCTTCCTGATTTTTCAGCGGTGGAGATTGAATCGATTATAACTCACTGCGGTATCGACGCTCTTATTGTTTCTGAGACACTGTATAAACGGATTGAAGAACTTGGTTGCAAACTACCACCCGTTATTATTAAAATTGACAATTTTTCTGTCATAAGGGGCGGAAATGTCGTAACGAAAATCAGTGCAGCAAAGAATCTTCTTTCCTTTTCTGTAAACGAAGCACTGTCTGAAAATTCAATACGGTCTATTGCCGCTGTCGATACTTCTGCTGTTTATGCAGAGGATTTTTTCTGTGTAACGCTTAATAATGTAAAAGTGGACGAAAATGACATCGCATCAATAATCTATACGTCCGGAACTACTGGGCGATCAAAAGGTGTTGAACTTTCGCATAAGAATCTCGTCTGGAATGCAGTTCAATGTCAGACAATTCACCGTATTAATAAATTTGACAGATGTCTTTCCTTTCTTCCTATGTCGCATGTGTATGAGTTTACAATTGATTTTACTATGCAGATAATGAACGGTTCATGCGTATATTATCTGGGAAAACCACCCACTGTGAGCGCTCTCTTACCTGCGTTTACGAAGGTTAAACCTACAATAGTATGCTCGGTTCCGATGATTATTGAGAAATTATACAAGAATAAAGTAATGCCGGAAATCAACAGGAGCAGAGTACTTTCAAATATGTACAAAATTCCTTTATTCAGAAGAATTATTAACAGAAAGGCTGGAAAGAAACTGAAGGCAGTATTCGGCGGATGGCTGCAGTTTTTTGGTATAGGAGGAGCAAAAGTAGACATACAGGTTGAGCGGTTTATGAAAGAAGCGAAGTTTCCGTATGCAATAGGCTACGGACTTACAGAAACTTCACCTCTGATTGCCGGTTCCGGACCTGCAAACACTGTTCCCGGTACAATCGGTGGTATACTTGAAGGCGTTGATCTTACGATTCTGAATCCTGACCGGGAGACAAATATCGGTGAGGTTGTTGTTCGTGGGCCGAATGTAATGAAGGGGTATTATAAAGATCCAATGCTCACGCAGGCTGCATTTACAACTGAAGCCGATTCATGTGGTCCCGGGTGGTTTCATACAGGCGATTTAGGCCTTGTTGAAAAACGGCACGGTATAATGCGGCTGTCACTCAAAGGCAGAAGTAAAAACATGATTCTGGGACAAAACGGAGAGAATATTTATCCGGAAGATATAGAGTTTTTGCTTAATCAGTATCCGCTCGTATCAGAATCTCTTGTTGTTGAAGGCAAAGATGGTCTGGTCGCGCTGGTTCTTTTTGATGAAGAAAAATTACAGGCAGAGGCGGAACGCAGAGCTGCGCTACAGGCACGTGTAGATGCTGTAAAGTCAGGAGAGATGAAATTACGCGATGCGGTGGGAGAAACATTGAGTGAGGCCGTTCAAAACGCAAAGGAAGTAGCATCTGCCCGTAATCAGAACATAAAGGCTGCAATGCAGTACCAGCGTGCAAGTATACTGAATGAAATTCAGTATTTTGTTAACAGTAAAGTTAATCGCAGTTCAAAAATAAGCAGCGTTGAATCTGTTGATCAATTTGAGAAAACGGCGAGTCAGAAAATTAAGCGCTATTTGTATTCACGGAAAGATACATCAGGTAAATAATGATTTTACTGCATCCATATATTTATCGCCGCGGTCGAATTCGTTTGCGAACATGCCGAAGGATGTCGCGCCAGGAGAGAATACGATTGTTTCGTCATCCTCCAAAGAACCGGACAGAGATACTTCATATGCTTTTAAGTCGGTAAGAAGCTCGGCAAGAGAATTGTATGGACCGTTGTAAGGAACGTTTTTTCTGTTGAGCAGGGGCATGAGCTTGTCGGTTGCGGTTCCAGACAAAAGATAAAGACTTTTTACGGGAATACTGTCTTGTTTTATCCCCGCAAGCGTTTCTGCAAGCACATTTTGCGGTAAGCCTTTATCTGTTCCACCGGTTATGAATACGACAGGTTTACCGAACGATTGACTGGCCGCAGCGGCCGCTTCCGGAACGGTTGCACAGGAATCATTGTAAAATTTCACTGTGTGGTCCGCACATTTCCATGAATGAAAGTACTGAAGTCGGTGCGGAATGCCTTCCCATTTACTAAGAATGTCTGCCGTATGTTCCGGTTTTATCCCCATGAGCACCATTGCAAGGGCTGCATTAAGTACATTTGTGCGCATATGCTGACCGGGAACGGCAAGTGAACGCAGGATTGTTACAGGTTCCTGGCTGTCAGGCAACAGCAGTCTTCCGTAGAAATCTTTATTCGTACCGGATTCCTGCCAGACTCCATATTGTCCCTGTAAAAGTTTATGTCTGCTGTACCGCAGTATTGTCGCATGTGATTCTGCTGCAAACAGATTTCCCCACGTACCACCCGATACAGGACCTGTTCCCGGTTCGTCTTCATCGGCATCGAATATCGAAAAACAGTCCGGTGTCTGATCGGCATATATGAGCCGTTTATCTGCAACATAGTCTTCCATATTGCTGTACCAGTTTTGATGATCAGGGACGATTTTTGTAATAACTGCTATACGCGGTTTTAATGATTTTCTGCCGCGCAGATCGGCTAGCTGCCAGCTTGAAAGTTCAAGTATGACGGGCGTTGTCTCGTTTGTTTTACAGAGGAAATCTAATGGACTCAATGTTATATTCCCGCCAAGAAACGCCATAACGCCTGCCTGTCGGAGTCCATAATGGATTGCGCTTACAGTTGAAGACTTTCCCTTGCTGCCGGTTACTGCAATAACTGGTGCTTTTGTAAATGCAAGGAATATGCTCAGATCAGTTTCAATAGCTTTTGCAGCTGCCAGGTATTTGTTTCCTTCGTATTTTATTCCGGGGTTTTTAATGACACAGTCGGCTGAAGAAAAATCTTCAATACGATGTTTACCAAGATGATAGACGAGACGGCTTTTATCAAGTGCAGAGTCATTTTTGATTGCGTCGATTGTCGGTTTAAGCTGTTCTTCGGTTTTCATGTCCGTTACTATGACATAAGCTCCGTATTTTAAGAAGAAACCTACTGCAGCTTTGCCGCCGCCGTTCAAACCAAGACCCATAACTGTGATATGTTTTCCGCGTATATCCGCAAGTGAAGTAAAAACACATCCTTCCGGATATGAATGAGGTACTGTTGTCATTTGATAGTCCTTCAGGAAAACTGATCAGGTAATTACGCTTTTGTCAGTGTATCCTTAGAGACAGAGTAACAGAAAAAAGAATAGTAGGAAAGAGGCTGAAAATACTGTATACTATAAATACACAAATATAAGACACAGGATGGCAGGGGAATGTATGAAGTACGTGTTGAGGCAGAATTTTCAGCAGCTCATTTTCTTCGGGATTATGACGGGAAGTGCGAAAATCTGCACGGACACAACTATAAAGTATTTGTCCATGTGAGAGGAGCATTTCTGAACGACGGCGGTATGCTTCTTGATTTTGCAAAGCTCAAGAAGGCATTGCGTTTTGTCTGCAGTATACTTGATCATACTAATCTTAATGATATGGCGGTGTTCGATCAGAATCCGAGTGCTGAACGTATTGCAAAGTATATTTATGACGCGCTTATTACAGAAATGCAGCATAGTGGCATAGATTTGGCTTATAAACCTGATAAAAAAAAGGCACTGCTTTCAGCTGTTGATGTGTTTGAGACAGATACAAGCAGAGCGCGTTATTCACCTGTCGTTTGATACGAGTGCTGAATACCACGCCCATTGGGGCGGGGTACGTTGATTATTTATAATAGAATTCGCTTTCAAAGCAGGTATTTCCATTTTGCCTGCCTATGACAATAATTTTTTTTGCTGTATCGTCGAAAGCTCCGGAAAGATGAACCATTTCTCCTTTTTTTGCTTCCTTTGAATAATTCATACGGAAATCGGTGAAATCTTTCTGCTGATATGATTCGGGAAGGCAGTCGATAGCAAATGCGCCATACCGTGAATTATTCATATGCCCGTTTGCATCGATGTCAGAATAGCAGATAGGACGCTCTCCAAGTTCAGTAAGATTTTCCGGAATAACGATTTTACCGGCTTCCAGACAGTCGTGCTGTTCTTTACGCTCTGTTTCTGACCGAAGCGTAAAATACTTCGGGCGGATGATTCGATGGGAGTCGTAATCGACTATCAGCCAGGAACCGATACCGCTTACAAGTGATATACCGTCGGACGATTTTATTTCATAAGCACGAATGAGCTGAAGGGGGTCCGGTTTTTCTTCCCATGTACTTATCGTAATTACATCGTTAGCTTTCGGAATCCTGTGAAAACGAAACGCAATACGCGACAGGAGAATAGCGATATGATTTTCAGCAAGAAATTTGAATGATAATCCACGCTGGTGGTAATCTTCTACTGCCGTATCAGTCGTAAGTCTCAGGAGTTCAGAAAAATTAAGATTGCTGCGCAGATCACACTGACAGAAATGAAGTTTCATCTCATCGTTGAATGTCATATCTGCATCATGCCACTGTCTGAATGTTATCATAGAATTACTCCACTTATTTTTTTCCATGAGTATCGGAAATCCTTCCTGATATTCTTTTATCATATCAGGCATTTTTTCCGCTTCTTCGAAGATCATTTTTCCGATACCTTCGTTTTTAACGAATTTTTTTACCCGGTCAATAGGAACTTTGTTGATTTCTCTGCACGTCGGCGTAAGGGCGATAACATATGTTCCGTTTTTTCTCATAATCCGCAGAGGCCAAATTTTACAGTCAAAAGGTTTTTCTTCATCTGACAAAATACAACCGCGCTGAGAATCAAGAAAAGGGCATGGAGCATATTTCTTTTCGCCGTATTCCTTCCACCAGGAACTCAGATCAAGTGTATACGAGCTGCTGCCTGCATTCTTTACCTGAAATGTTCCGTGTTTTTTTGATATGGATTCGACATTTTCCTTTGAGAAAAGAGGTGTTTCCCATGCCTCGAATGCTGCAAATGTGCAGCAGAACCTGCAGGACGCGCATTGTGCGGCGGTTAATATCGGAGAAAGAAGAGATTTCATTCTGCGCTCCATTTTGCAAGAAGAAGATCAGGATGATAAGAAAGTTTAGCCTTGCGAAGTCCTTCAATACCCATATCTTCTTCTCTGTTTATGTATTCATATTTTATCAGTGTCTTTGCAAATTCCTGATTAATGACTGCATATGCTCCGTCCCTGTCATACTCGGAAACCGCTTTTTCAAAATGAACATCTGCAATTTTTTCGGTGATTGCAGAACCGATTGTCATCGCTATCGGCTTGTTATCCGCATACAAAATACCACCGGTAAGGTTAAGTTCGTCAAGCATCATAAGCGCTTCACGGATTATATCCCGTTCAGCTTTTTTGTCATAATCACCGGTTCCGTTGTTTTCGGAAAACCATATTTCTTCAACTAAAGAAGCATCACCAGCATTTTCAGCGGTAAGGGGTTTGTAGAAAACATCAGGATGTCTGCGCATGAATTGTGAAATATGATTCTTTTTTTTATGATATTTCCCCCCGGGAAGTTCAGCCAGCGATTTTGTTAAGTAGACGTAATCACTGTCGGCACGCCGTTCCGTGAATGTGTACTTGTTGGGCATCTTTGTTTCAAGAAAGAGCTTTTGGCCTGCCGTAAGGAGAGGGAACGCAAGGGGCATACCGTTTTCTGCTGCATCCTTATGCAGAAATTCTATGGCCAGCCGCATATCGCCTGAGCCGATGGGAAACCCGTAAAGTGTACGCGTTGAAGAAATATCCTTTTCAGTAGCTTCAAGTGCACCGTATTTACGAAGAACGGTTCCTCCGCAGTAACAAACCTGTGTCCGGTACTTTTTCCGGTACAGAATGATATTCGCATAAGAATCAGTACAGCCCATAAGATTTGCGCTGCATGCTGCCATGTATAGTTTTTCTGCATCATCGGGAGACGGTTCGTGCCAACAGGGACAGGACATTATAACCTCACCGGGATTCCATCGGCTGCAAGTTCTTTTTTTATCTGTCCGACGGTATATTCTCCTGAATGAACCATTGTGGCAATAAGCGCGGCATCGGCCTTACCCTTTGTGAATGCATCAGCAAGATGCTGAGTAACACCTGCGCCCCCTGAAGCTATTACAGGAACATTAACTGATTCCGCTATCGTACGTGTCAGAGTAAGTTCATATCCCTGCTTTACGCCGTCAGTGTCAATGGAATTGAGTACTATTTCACCTGCTCCGAGCGATTCTGCTTTCTGCGCCCATTCACGCGCATCCAGCTCTGTTTTTGTACGTCCTCCGTTTATATAGATGCGGTACCCGCTCGGCATAGAGACGTCCCGTGCTGCGTCCATCCCAAGGACAATACACTGATTTCCAAAGATTCGGGCTCCTTCTTTTATAAGTTCTGGTTTTTTTACTGCCTGCGAATTGAGGCTGATTTTTTCTGCACCGGCAAGAATCGTCGACCGGATATCATCGATTGTTCCTATACCACCGCCTACACAGAATGGAATGAATACCTGCGAGGCGACGCGGGCAATCAGGTCAAGAATCGGTCCCCGTCCACGGGCAGATGCCATGATATCATAGAATACAAGTTCATCTACCCCCTGCTTGTAATATTCTGCCGCCATTTGAACAGGATCCCCGATATCACGGTTATCCTGAAATTTTATACCTTTTGTTGTTCGTCCGTCTTTTACATCGAGGCAGATGATAATACGCTTTTTCAGCATGATGAACCTTCCTTTTTAAGATCTGCCTTACAGTAATTTCTGAGAATAAGCATTCCGTTTGCTCCTGATTTCTCCGGATGAAACTGGAATGCCGTAATACTTCCGGATTCAACGACTGCCGGTACATGTATACCATAGTCGGCATATGCTTTAACAATATGTGCATCGTCCGGTTGTATTAGGTATGAGTGAACGAAATAGAAGTTGCTGTGTTCAGGAATACCGCCAAGCAGTGTACTCCCACCGTTTTCATATGCGATGTCGTTCCATCCCATATGTGGAACTTTGAGCAGCCCGTCGCCGTTTATGTTGTTTTCTTTCCATAAAGTCGAAAAGTGCCTTATGGTGCCTTTTATAAGACCCAGACAAGCGACATCCCCCTCATCGGAATGGTCGAATATGATCTGCGATCCCAGGCAGATACCGATGAGGGGTTTTCCGGCTGCTGCCCAGTCTTTCAGAAATATATCAAAACCGGTAAGTTTAAGCTGTTTCATTGCATACGACGCATCACCAACACCGGGGAAAATAAGTCTGTCGCAATTAACGAGTTCACCAGGCTTTTTTGATAAAACGAACGGCGCGCCGATTGCATCAAGCGCATGTTCAACACTGCGGATATTTCCCGCATTATAGTCAACTATTCCTGTCATGTTTAAATAGTAGCAAATGAAGCGGACTAAGGCAAGCATAAATATGAAGTAAAACTTTGTTTTATACTGCCGATATTCAGAATATGGATATATCTAAGTTCATTTCAATTGCAAAAACGGTTCTTGCGGATAAACGGGTTATCGGTACAGCAATAGTGGTATTTCTCTGTATGGATTTTGGTGCATTTGTTGCTAATTACACCAAAAAAGCTCCAAAATCAAAGCGTACTCGTACTGCATCTAAGCCTGTTCACGCGGTTGAAGCAAACAGTGGAGGTGCCTCGTCTGCATCAGACGGGAATACAGAGAATAAGCAGGACGATTCTTCTTCAAAATCTGCTGCAGGCGCTGTTTCTGCAAAATAATTTTTCCGACAGCAGTAACTTTGTTTTTCCAGGGCCAAGTGCAGGTTCTTATTTTTCCTGCTTTTTCAAGCTGGTACAGCATATCTGTTATACTGCGGTGTCCCCAGATATTATGTCCGCAGACAATCCGGGACTTTTTATTAAGCAGAGGAAGCAGCACATTTCCCAATTCGGCTGTTGAATAACGCTTTCTGTGCCGGCTGATGAACTGCAGCACAATTTTTTCGCTACTTTCAATTTCCAGTTTCCGGCCTTTTTTATTCTGTAACATATCACGGCGCATATTACACAGATCGCAGCCGCTGCATACGGCCTGCTCCGCATCGAGCGCATCAAGCAGTACCTGACGCCGGCAGACTGTCGTCTCTGCAAATACACGCATTATATATTCTCTGCTGCCTTTCTGGAACGACGAAAAATGTGTACTGTCTTCCGGACTCCATAGTAGAATAGCTTTCGCCGGAGAACCGTCACGTCCGGCGCGGCCTGCTTCCTGAATATATGCTTCCGCAGTTTCCGGCGGATCAAAGTGTATAACTGTGCGGATGTCGTGTTTGTCGACCCCCATCCCATAGGCGCAGGTCGCACAGAGAATACCGTCAGTTCCACTAAAGAACCATTTTTCAGTTTCATCTTTTTCTTTTTTTTCCAATCCGGCATGATAAAACCGGGCAGTTCCTCTTCCGTAACAGACTGTAAGTTCTCTCGCAATATCTTCTGTGGTTGCCCGTGTGCTGCAGAATATAATCATCGGGCGCCGTTCGGTAACCGCAAGCGTCAGTACTTCCTGTTTTTTTGTACACGTATAATTTACGTAGTAGCTTATGTTCGGCCTGTCGCTGTCTGAGCGGACGATGTGAGCTTCTCCATTGAAAAGAACTTCGGCGATACGTTTCAGCACGTCGGAAGATGCTGTTGCTGTAAAAGCTGTAATGACAGGTATTTTCATTTTCTTAAGAATCTTACCAAGTGTAAGATAGGCTGGACGAAACGAATCTCCCCATTCCGATACGCAGTGTGCTTCATCGACAGCTGCATGAGCAATACCGCACAAAGCCAGCCGTGTTATCAGTCGTTCGTTCTGCAGCACTTCAGGATTTGCAAGAATTATTTTTGTTCCTGCCTTTATTTGTCTGAAATTTTCTTCCCGTTCTGCTGTGCTCTGATTTCCTTTAAATATAACGCTTTTAAGCCCTCTCTCTTTTATACGGCGCTGCTGGTCTGCCATAAGTGCAAGCAGCGGATAAATTACAAGGGTAGGACCGGATAACAACACTGCCGGTATGAGAAAACACAATGATTTACCGGCTCCTGTCGGCAGCAGAACGATCTGGTGCCCGCTGTATGCCGTATCTTCTGCTTTTATCGTTTTAGAATATCCGGCTGCGTCAAGAATATTTGCAATAACAAGTCTTTGCCAGGGATATAAATACGTAATGCCGAACACATTCTGTGCTGCTGTCAGAGCAGAATCATCATATACAGGTATATTTTCTTTTTCTGATTCCATATATATGAATATCGCATCAGAGTGCCGATTTTATGCTTTTTTCAGCAGACAAACTGTATTTTTCTGACAGTATTCATTCATCCATAATAGTTATTTCGACTCGTCTATTGAGTATTCGTCCTTCTTCCGTATCGTTGGACGCGACGGGATCTGTGGCACCTTTTCCCTGCGTGAATACGTGGTATGCATCCCGTACCGAGAGTGTAATGAGATATTGAGCGACAGCTTCTGCCCGTTCTTCCGACAGCTTCTTCCTGTCTTCTTTTGTACCTCTGAGCGCACAGTGTCCTGTGACAAGAAGGTCGTTATTGTAATTGCGCAGGATGCCTGCAATCTGCGTTAGTTTCTTTTTTTCACTGTCACGCAATTCGGAAGAATCTGGAGAAAACTGTATTTTATCAAGACTGATAGTTAAACCTTTTTCACCTTTTTTTACAGTAACATTTTCAAGTCCGAGTTTATTTACAGAATCCTGAACCTGCTTCATAGTATCGTCGGTATTCGTCGTAGTGAATTCGGTTACTTCCGCTTCAGCCGTTCCCTGAAAAGTGTATACATCCCCGTAATATGTTTCTATTATAATCCGGAAAGCCTCATTGTAGTGGTCCAATTCGCCGCGTTCGTTATCCCAGTACAGTGTCTGATGTGAATATCCCATGGTAACAGCCGGGCGGTTCATGAGTTCTGCTGTAGAACCTGATACAATACCTTCATCGTTTTCTTTTCCCGATTTTGGACTTTCGTAATACAGATTATATCTGACGTCGATAACATTAAAAATTTTTCCGTTGTTGTTTTTTACGATTCCTTTATATTCATATGTTGCGGTAAAAGGTACTTTGAATGGTTTTGTTATTCCGAACGTACGGCGAAGATCATGTGCTTCATATCCCTGTTCCGTCCATGTGTCACCGGGTTTTACGGCAGTTTCCGGAAAAACAGGGTCATCACGTACAACCGGCATAAAGTATTTATCTTCTATTGTGTAAATTCCTCTGAAACTTCGTGTGAATATACTGGGATATTCCTGACCCCATGAGAAGTGTGCACCGTCGTAATTACTCGTAGAATCTTCTGTTGTCATGAAGTCTGCACTGCATGTTCCGCTTCCGTCTTCTGCAATGTCCGTTACTTTTACAGAAACTCTTGTTAATAGTTCTGCATGGTGGTTTTTTACATTATTAACAAGAACATCCTCATGTACTTTTGAGAGAATCCGGTATGAGTCATTTTTGCGGTATTTGAACGCAAATGTTTCCGGCCCGGAATTTGTGTTAATCTCTGGAACATCTGTTTGTGTGTACAGAGAAAGTGTTGAAACAAAACAGCATACGATCAGTAGAATTTTTTTTCGTATTGAAAAAAGATGCAGCATGAAATACCTCATTTTTATTATCGGCATGCCTCCTGTTTCGCATAATCTTCATACTGTATTGCATTTGACGCCTTCAGGTGATACGTTTATGGCATGGCTTCTTTTATCCAATCAGTTTATGCAGCATTTATGTCATTTCCCGTATCTGCACAGATTTTTTTAATGAGTGTTCTGACGGTACTTTTATTCGTTTCTGTGTTTTTTATCGGGAAAAGTGCCGGACGTCGTTTAGAACGGCGCCAGAATGAGGAAAATATACGCAGCATACGCAGTGATGCGGTAAAGCGGTCACGCGCAGTGCTGGGAGGACAGATGATTGAACAGGTGGCGCCGTTTTTACCCGGTTTTCCCTGTAATCCTGCCGATGTGCGTTTTGTCGGCAAGCCTGTCGACTTTGTCGGTTTCCCAGGAGCCGCAGAAGGGAAGTCTGTTGAAGAAATCCTGTTTATTGAAGTAAAATCCGGCTCTGCCGTCCTTTCTAAAAGGGAGCGTGAAATAAAAAATGCAGTGAATGCCGGCCGCGTACGTTATGTCGAATACCGGGAATTGGAAACAGCAGACGACGAAATGGTGTCAATTGCAGACGTGTCTCCCGAAAGGTAAGCTTCGCACCGTTCTGCACACATCGGTTTCCCGCGGAGATACCCCTGTACAATTCTGCAGTTGAATTTTTCAAGCAGTGTAAGCTGTGACGCATTTTCAACGCCTTCTGCAATCGTATCAAGGCCCATTTTTGATACCATGTTAATAATTGAATTTGTTATATTCGCCTGGATGCCGTCTGACGCAGTTATATTATTTATAAAGGATTTGTCTATTTTTAATGTATCAAGAGGCAGCATCTGGAGGTAGCTGAGTGATGAATATCCGGTACCGAAATCGTCAAGAGAGACTCGAAGGCCCATGTTTTTTATGTATGCGAGAATCTGGACAGCCATGCGCATATTGTCTATTAAAACACCTTCCGTAATTTCGATTTCAACAGAATCGGGAGAAATATCGTATTTGCTCAGAATATCTGCCAGACTGGGAAGAAAATCGTCGTGTTTCATCTGAACAGGAGATACATTTATCGACATGATTCCGTTGAATTTATATTTCCCCTGCCATTCTTTTAGTTTTGCAAGTGCAGTATTAAGCACCCATTTTCCGATTGGGACAATCAACCCGCATTCTTCTGCCACCGGAATAAAGGTAGCTGGAGAAATATTTCCTTCTTCATTGTCGTGCCATCGTATAAGCGCTTCAAAGCCTCTGAGATTTCCTGTCTTTATATCGAACTGCGGTTGATAGTTCAGTTCAAAGTTGCTCGAAAGTACGGCAGTTGTAAGCTTTGCCTGCAGCGACATTTTCTGCAGAAACTGCCGCTGCATATTGATTTCAAAGTTAATGAATTTGTTTTTTCCCTGTAGTTTTGCCGTATGAATAGCCATATCTGCAAAGCGCAGCAATTCATCATCCAGTTGCGAATCGTCAGGAAAAATTGCAATTCCTCCCGAAATATTTATATTTGTGCTGCAGAACGCTTCAAATACCGTATCTGTAATATTTATGATAGAATCCGTACTTTTTTCATTTTCGATAAGCAGCATGAATTCGTCGCCGCCCATACAGAACAGCTCTATATCCTGTCTGACAAAATTCCGCAGCACATCTGCCGAATGTTTGATAAGCGCATCACCTGCTGCCTGTCCATGTATATCATTGATATTTTTGAGGTTATCAATATCAAGCGATAATATTCCGAATTTTGTATCTGTATACCTGGCTGTATCAATTGCCATTTCCAGCGCGTCTTTGAGGCAGTTACGGTTAGGCAGATGGGTGAGTGCATCGTGATATGCTGCATCACGGAGTTTCTGCGAATGATGTTTTTCCGTCGTAATGTCGGTAAGAGTAACAACTATGAATTTCGTGTCATCAGTTCGTTCCATTTCGATATGAAACCATTTTTTATTAACAGGGGAGTAATACGTAGTTTCACTTTTTAAACCGTCTTCAGCAGTTCTTATACCCATCGAGAACCAGGGAACATCCTGATTTATTTTTGTTTTGAACTGTGAGAACATGAGACTGGTGCTTACAACATAATTTGCTGCTTTATCAAATGCTTCATTTTGGAAAGTCACGTGAAAATCTGTTATTTTTTTCTTTGAATCCAGAATTGGTTCCGCCACCAGTACAGGTGAAGAAATCGCATTAATGATATTTTTAAAATCGAAGTTCATAATTAAGTAGTTTAATTATAAAGTAAAATTATCAATTTGTCAAAAAAAATGGGTTAATTGGACAAAAAAAATCAGAGTACAGCATCCCTGCATAAACGCAGGGATGTGTGCCATTGTTCTTCGAAAAACAGGTGAAATTCTGCAGGCCGGAACAGTTTCTGCATATCTGAAGAACACCCGGATGTATTTTTCAGATTAATCCGCTGTAAATCGTATATCCTGCCAGAGATCGTTGTATTTCTCAAGACCTTCGCCGACGTCCATTTTAAGCTCGCAGTTTTCCATTTCTCCTGCTTTGTACATCGGTGTTGTTTTCATATACTGTGCTGCGGCGGTGTTTACAGACGACGGGAAACGGAATGCATCCAGAAACTTGGCATAAACTTCCGGTTCATGAATGAAGTTGATAAACTTCATTGCTAGATCATAATTTCTTGCATCCTTGAGTATTACCATGGAGTCGATATACATAGGCCCGCCTTCTTTCGGAATGAAGAAGTCGATCATATCGGCCTGTTTGTCTTCCGGTACTTCTCCATAAATAACCTCTGCATATCCCTGACATACCCAGAAATCTCCTGCAGCAAAAGATTTGCCGAAACCTTCTGCGTCGAATTTTACAAGATTCGGTTTCCAGCTGTTTGTTATGAGGTCCGCGGCTGAC
>JBAYAJ010000055.1:0-14436 GCA_041669845.1 Treponema sp. | reverse complement strand
CTTCATCGGAATGGTTAGTGCGCTTATAATCGAATTGATTGTTTTATGTGCAAGGTTTTTAACAACAGGATCATTGAAAATATCTTTTACGTCATCAACCGTTATGCTTCCGACCGTCCGGTCTTTTAGACGCGGCAGCCAATAAATTGTTATCCGGCTGCGCATTGTCTCGCAGTAATTCAAATGAATCTGCTGACCTCTTAATTTCTTCTCTGCAACATACGGACTTTTTTCCATATTCCAGAAACCGCAGAGAAATTCTTTTACCGGTTTTGCTTCAGGGGTGTCGGGAACAACAGCAGAAATAATCATAGTACATTCTTTCATGATTTTGAGCATTTCTGCTACGTCATCACTTGTAAAATCGAAAGAATGAAACATAGTAAAAAAGGACATCTTGTCGACAGTAAGTGTCGCCTTGGTTTCTTCTTTTCCGTTAATACGTGAAGGAATATTTCCGTTTACGAGCCAGTTTATCACCGTTTTTTCCGCTTCCTTACGGTCGCGGCATCCGGTACTTTTTACGTTTGAACGGGAACCATTTTGAAGAGAGAATTGAACAGCATAGATTCCGCTGCTCTTTTTATACAACGAATAGGGCCTGGCCATGAAAAACACCTCTTCAACATTGTGTAGCGATTCTGCATAGAATCGTTGCCTGGAATGTTGTGTTTTTTCACGCCAAGCCCTACTTGTATTGGGATCGGTAGTGTGGTAACTACTTGTAACACAAGCAATTACCTATTTAGCGGGGGCAGGACTTGAACCTGCGGCCTCCGGGTTATGAGCCCGACGAGCTGCCAACTGCTCTACCCCGCGTCGTAAGTATCACTATACTATTGTTTATATATTAAAAAGTCAATAGGTGTCTACTTTTTTTTACGCTTTTCTTTGAAATTTCAATCTTATGTCCGATTTCTCTTCCGTCTGATAAGAGGTTTCTCTGCAGCCTGAATCGTATATCTAAGACGGCATTGTATTGCAGCAAACAGAACAGCTGCTATTGCAAACCAGAAATAGCTGTCGTACAAAATAAAAAAATTGTACAATCCGTGTAATAAAACAGCATAAATAATTGCCAATATATCGGCTTTGTGCTGTCTTACAGACCAGATAAATAAACCGCTTAGTCCGGCACAGAACATATGCACAAAATCTGCCGTAAACATCCGCATAAAAATCTCTTCATAAACAAGATATGCTCCAACATTATTCGCATGCTGAAGATGCTGAAGAAAATAAACAGCCGATTCAAAACACCCCAGACTCAAACCGCAAAGAATTGCACATCCAAAAAAATTTGCAAGCGTAAGCTTTTTTTTAAGAAGAAGAAACAATACAAACATTACGAGCATTTTTAAAACTTCTTCCACAAAACCATTAAACAAAATCGTTTTAAACAGCTGCCCCGACCACGAACTTTTATTAAAGAACGGGAAACCACCTATATAAAACTGAAGAAATGTTATGGGAAGAACGGATAAAAGACCAGACAGCGTCGCCAGCAGTTCTACTGTAATTTTTTCTTTCCCTAAAAACTTTAATAACAAAAAAACAACGGCATATGGAACGAAACAAAGAGCCAATGCTGCGTAAATATTCATAAATCAAGAATACAGCAAGTTGTGGACTTTTGCAATTACAAGGAATATACTCTCTTCATGGCTAATACAAAGGACTTGGCATATATTCTCTTCGGTATTAAACACTCTGGTAAATCGACACAGGGACAGCTGCTTGCAGACAGGCTTGAATGTGTTTTTTTCGATACTGATACTGTTATTACAGAGCAGACAGGCCTTTCTCCGCGCAGTATTTATGCCTCACAGGGGCCTTCAGGATTCATGCTTGCAGAAGAAAAAGCATGCTCTATACTTGCAGAAAAATATACCGGTAAAAAACTGGTAATTTCTACGGGTGGTGGAATCTGTGACAACGCTCCTGCCCTCTGTATTCTGCGTAGTATGGGTGTATTTATTTTTCTTGAAGTACCGGAATGCGTCGCGGCAGACCGCATAATCAGAAAAATGACAAAACTTTCCGACGGAACCTTTGAAAACCTGCCCGCATATATAGCAAAAAAAAATCCGGACACCGAAAACGATGTCCGGACAATATTTCATGATTTTTATACATCGCGTACGGCTACGTACAGAACAATCGCTGACGTTACGGTAAAACTTGAGGATGCTCCAAAAAATTATAATCTGGAACATATACTCAAATCACTTTCACTGTAACAGGTTTATTCTCCGCAGTTTCCGCCACAGCCACAACCGCAGCTTCCATCTTCCTCATCTTCGCTGCAGTCCCCGCCGCAGCTACTGCAGTTTCCACAGCTCCCGCTGCATGACGGAGGATTCAACTCCTCTTCCGTGGCATCGCGGACATCTTTCACTTCTATGTCGAATACAAGTGTCTTGCCTGCAAGTTCGTGATTTCCGTCAACGGTGATCGTATCATCTGTTATTTTCTTTACGGTTACAATCATCGGGCCGCCTGCAGTGTTCGCCTGAAACTTCATGCCGACTTCAATCTGTGCATCCGAATCGAACTGGCCGCGGGGAACTTCTACAACCATTTGTTCATCGTATTTTCCATATGCCTTCTCCGGTGCAATCGTTACTGTAAATTTGTCGCCAGGTTCCCTGCCTTCAAGTTCATCTTCAAGACCGGTAATGAGATTCCCGTTCCCGTGCAGATATTCGAGCGGATCTTTGCCTTCCGATGAATCAATCTGTTTCCCTTCTGTGTCTTTCAGTGTGTAATGGATTTTGACCATTTTGTTCTTTGTAATTTTCACTCTACATTCCTTCGTCCGTATCCTGGACAACTTCCGTAATTTCCGGGCATGCATCTTTTAAATAGCGCTCTACGCCCATTTTCAGTGTCATGACCGCCATAGGGCAGCTTCCACATGCTCCTATCAGTTTTAAATGAACCCGTTTCTGATCATCAAGCGAAATATATTCCATATCGCCCCCGTCTGCCTGAAGCTGCGGTCGAAACATTTCAACAGCTTCTTTTACTGTATCCTCAAGGGACTTTGCATCTTCTGCCATAGCGAACCTCCATAAAACAGGTGCATACCTGTATAGTTAGAAATTGTAATTACAGGTACTACAGTATTTCAGGAACACGCTGATAAAATCATAATTACTCAATCAGCTTTCCCCTGATTATAAAGATACAGCAAAATATACCTGCCGGCTACCGCCAGTATAAAATTATTTAATCTGACAGCTTAAATTTTCAAGCTTACGATGCAGTTCAACAATACGCGAACGCAGATAATGGTCAACTGCAAATTTCTCTATAACTCCGAGTGGTACACCTTCTTTGCTCACAATAGGCATGACATCCGTATCTGTTTCTGAAAATTTTTCATAAATATCAGGCAAAGAAACATCAGGGGTACATGTATAATCAGGCTTGTCCATAATATCCATTGCCAGCATACTTTCCGCAAAATCGCCGATAAGCAGCGTTTCTTTCAAATGTTCAAGCGTTATTATTCCTGCAAGCTTACCGTCGCTGTCGACAACTACAAATGTCTGGTTATGATGTGCACTGAAATTGTCGATAATATTTTTTATTTTTTCAGTATCCCTTACGATGGCCGGTGAATGGGAATCACAGATACATTCATTCCCCCACATAACGTCTTTCACCTTTGAATTTTTCTTAATGTCTTCCTCTGTTACGTCCATACCGGTTTCACCGGCCTTTGTAATTCCATACTTTACAAATACCGGGCCGATAATTTCAACAATGAACGTCGTTGCAGTCACGACAAGAAGAATACTGTCGCCAATCGTATCTTTAAAATAGTTTCCTGCTGTCAGCGAAAGACCGATTGCAACTCCCGCCTGACTCAACAGGCAATACTGCATATATTTCTGAACACTCACCGGTGCTTTCGTAAGCCATGCGCCGAACCATGATCCAAACGATTTTCCGGCAGTACGCCCGATTATATAAACGAGCGCAAGTACGATAAGCAGCGGTCTCATTACCCAGATATTAAGTTTCGCTCCGACAACAACAAAGAACAAAACATAAATCGGAGGCGTAAACCTGTTTATAATATTAAAAATTGTACGGGTACCTTTCGGAGAAAAATTAGCAACAAAAAAGCCGATACTCATCGCGGAAAGAATATTATCAAGCCCTATACTGTCGCTGATTCCTGTCGAAAGAAGCAGTATACCGAGGGAGAACGAAAGCACAAGACCTTCATTGTTCATAAGCTTTTTTATAATAAGAGTAAGAATAAATCCTAATATAAGTCCAAGTGCAATAGAACCGAAAACATTGTAAAAAATGTTAAGCAGCTGCATGCCGAACGATGTTGCATGTCCCCCCAGAAGAGGAGCAGCTATTGTTGATGTAATTGCAAAAAGAATAAGTGCAACAGCGTCGTCCATCGCAACAATACCATACACCATCGTCGTAAGAGGTCCCTTTGCGCGGTATTCCTGCATGACATTCGTGGTTGATTCGGGCGCAGTGGAAGAACAGATAGCACCAAGCAGAATACCGAAACAGATTGATTGAACAAAGTTTTTCGTAAAGAGATACGATACAAGCGTGACGACAATACTCACGATAACGGCAGGCACAAGAGATTCAAAAAGAAGAACACTTACAAACTGCTTTCCGCTTTTTTTGATAACGTCTCCCTTCAGCTCACCTCCGACAAGAAAACCGATAAATGCAAGCGCAATAATACTTATAGGATTGAGTGCAGAAACAACATCCGGGGTTATAAGTTGAAAGCCGGAATCACCGACTAAAATACCTATTACAAAATATCCAACAACCTGGGGAATATGAAGACGCTGAAATATATGCCCTCCCCATGTTCCAAAAAACATCATAATGCCAAGCACAAGCGCCAGCTGTGGACCAAGAGTCGTAAAATGCACAGCCTGTGGCAGCAATGTCGAAAATGGATCACTCATAATAAAAACCTTCTATAAAAGACTTAGTAACGACAAGTATACAGAAATAGTAAACTTTATGCAATTTTCCCGTAAAGATTACCTGATTATTTCGTTTACAACATCCTGTACAGATTTACCGCAGTAGAGCCATCCATATGCCGCAGACGCAGATACGAGTTTTCTGCCGTATTCGCGTGTTTCTGAATATGGAATTGTCTCAAGAAATAAATCGTATGGAAGCGATTTACGATTACCAAGCTCTATTGCAGAACTCTGAAGCCAGCGGCGTACCCGGGTAATACCTGCATTATATGAAAAAAATGCCGTAAGGACTGAACCATCAAGCCGGTTTATAAGCGTTGCAAGATAATATGCACCGAATTCGATGTTCGTTGCAGGATCTTTGAGCGAATAATCACTGCGTTTAAGCCGCTGTGCAATATCAGCTGCAGTAAACTGCATCAACTGCGTTAATCCAACCGCGCCGACAGAACTGACAGCATCATTATCAAAAAAACTTTCACTTCGGATGAGTGCATACATCGTTTCTTCCGGTAATTCATATCTTCTGCATATATCTGCAACAGTACTACTGTAATTGCACGGATACAAAAGCGTAAGAGCCTCTTTCGTAAGTGGTTTGTCGCTGTCTGAAGCAGCCCGTGCTATTATGCGCAGACTTTGTGCATAATAATCATCTGTCCCGGATGCAGTCTTATTAAGAAAACCGGAAAGACGGACAGCACAGTCAAGACTTACATCGATATTCCCGTTACAGCTGAGATCCTGCCACTTATCATAAATCTTATCAGGCAGACCGAATGCCGCATAGCCGGTAAGCAGCCTCTCAACATCATCGTTTCTTTTAAATTCCGTATTAATTTTCGTGCTGCACATCACTTTCCGCGTATCATTGTCATCAAGATTCAGCTGACCTGCGGCAAGTATTTTGTAATATGTATCTGTTCCGCTTGTAAGAGCACGTGTAAATGCCTCTTTTTCATCTTTTTCAGGATCTGCAGGTTTTACAAGCTTTTCCTGTACAAGCCGGCCGTAAATATAGGCATATTTTGCGGTTACTTCATCGGATGCATGGCCATCGATACACATATAAATCTTCTGGAAATCTGACCAGCGCGCCTCAGAAAGAAGGAGCGGCATAAGAAGTTCAAAAAAATCGTCAAAATAATACGCGTTATGCCATGTAGAGCAGTATTTTCCCAGCATATTCAACGTTTCATCTGTCGAAAAATGCAGACTGCTGTTCAGCAGATACCACAATGCATTGTCATACTGCTTATCAGAAACAGCAGCTTTCATAGCATTTCTAAAACGGGAAGATGATGCCGCGTAACTGTTGTCTGCTTTATCGTACAATCTGCCGGCATAAAACCATGCATTATATATCAGTTCTTTATCAAATTTATCTGCGCGGTTGTCCGCAATAACACAGAATATGCGCGCATTCTGTATATTATTCGAACTTCCATACAAGCATGCTTTTCCCATATCAGAAATAATCTGCGCTGTCAAAGGAAGAATACCTTTGTCTGTCGTCAGTTCCTGTACTTCATGAAGCTCTGCATACGCCGCATGATAGTTTCTCTGATATACATCAACCCTGAAATTTATGATTCTCCGGTGTGCTGCTTTTATATTGACTGCTTCATCAGAACCGGATCCGGTATCTGCTGATGACTCATCTGTAGCTGTATCACAGTAAAGTCTGTACATCTGTTCCGAAAATGAACATGATGAATACCATGTGTAAGCAGCAGATTCAAACCGATCATCATTACGCTTCGACATTGCAGTAAGTCTGATACGGACAAGTTCGTCTTTACTGTGCAGTATGTCAATAGTATCTGTTAATACGATAATTTTGGAATATTCTTCATCCGATTCATATTCACGGGCGGCAACAAGCAAAGCTCCTTCATCATTGTACTTTTTTAATAATTTTTTACAGGCGGCAATACGTTCCTGAACATTCCCCAGTTTTGTCAGTTCTTCGGCGCTTTCCCGTGCCGGATAATATGACCCTTCCTCAGTACACTTCTCAAACAGCCGCACAGCTTCCTGTTCATTACCGTTTTCCAACTCACGCAAAGCAATAAAATAAGATGCATCGTTTCCATACATTTTCTGCGGAGACTCAGAAATACTCTGGCTGCACCCGGAAAAAGAAACGGATACAGTCAAAATACAAAACAGGGCTGCGGTTTTTATAAGTTCAGGATTAAGCACAGCTTCGCTGATAAACAGGCTGATTATTCAGCCGGTAATTTAATTGTTGTTCCGGAAATAATATAATCCGGATTCTTGATGTGGTTATATCGTGCAATACGATGATACCGCCATGGATTTTTATAATACGCATCTGCAATATCCCAAAGTGTATCACCCCATTTAATATGGTACACAATATCTTCTGTTTTCTTTGCAGGTTCAGCCGGTTTTTCCGGCACAACAGCCTGAGCCGCAGGAGCAACGACAACTTCGTCTTCCTTAGCTTCCGGCACAACCGGTGCAGGTGTCTGAACAGGTGTCTGTTCAGATACTTCCGGTTCAGGTACTTTCTGCGGTTCCTGATTAACTACCTGAACATTTTGTGCAGAGTGCATGGTAATAAGATTATATTTCGACGGAATGACGAACAAAATCAACAATGTCGCAGCAACACAAATAAGCGCACAAATAACACAGATAAGAACCGGTGTTTTTGCTTTTTTCCTGAACGATGTCTCAGAACTGTTTTTCGTAGACGAATTTCCTTCTTTTGTTTCTTTATCATATAATCCGTCGAATTTTATTCCGTTCGACGGCGTATTATCTTTTACGTATTGACCTGCATCAGGGTGTGTCATCGAATCACTGAAAAAATCGGTAAGAGCACTTTTATCAGTTGCGTCAGGTTTAGAAGAGTCGATTTCATCAAAGTCGGGCAAAGAAAAATCATCTGCAGAAGATCCGTCTGCACTGTTTTCCGGTGCCTTATTGTTCTGGTCCTCAGGTTCCTGAGTATCAAAATCAGGCATATCAAAGTTGGTCTCTTCTACAGATTCTCCGGAAATCTGTCCCGTATCCGCCGGTGGATTTACAGGCTGCACCGGTTCATCAAAATCAGGTAAATCCGTATTACTTTCATCAATATGCAGCGTATCTTCATCAGGTATAGTCTTATCTTCAGCAGTAGTATCTGCAGACTTCTCTTCAGGCGCGTCAAAATCAATCGAATCAACCGAAAAATCATCAGGAACAGCAGTTTCGTCAACAGGTGCTCCCTTATCCGCATCCGGCTCTTTTTCCGGTACATCATCAAGCGCATCTTTTGCAAACGAAAGCGTATCCTCGTATGAATCCGTTTCGTCATGAACGACAGGTTCCGTAAAATCCTGTGTAAAATTATCTGCTTCCGGTTCTGTGTTTTCTGCAGTAATTTCTTTTTCGGGCGTCCCATCAGCCTGTTCCGGTATTTCCGTCAGATCAAGATTATCAGGAAGATCAAGGTCACTGAAATCCGGCGGTTCAGAAGCAGATCCGCCGGCGGCAGGTACATCGCCGTTGTCCGTATCATTTTCTTCGTCATGCTTCTTTGCTGCTGCAGCAAGAAGACCTCCGGAATCCTCCTCGTCAGAGTCTTTTCCGGATAGATCAGTTTCCGCGTGTTTTTCCGGCTTATCAGTCATTTCATCAATTGGCGGTACAGCAGCCTCTTCGACAGACTCTGAACTCGGTTCATCAGCAGTTTTCTGCGGTGAAAGTGAAAAATCGGACTGTTTCATACGTTCTTCAAGTGTACGGGAAACAAGTGTGATTGTCGTATCACTGTGTCTACCCGACTCCGGATCGTTAATTCCGGCAGAAAGTCTGCTATTTTCATCGAGGGAAACATCAAAAGACAGATCCGGTTCTCCGTTCGGATGTTCAGCCAGATTGTCAATCTGAAGTGTATCAACATATTCGGCATCTTCCATTGTGCCGGTTTCTGAACGGTATAAGTCGACCATAACAGTAGTCTGATTGTCGTGTGCAGTCGTCAGATCAAGCGTTTTTTTAGCAGGTGATCCTTCATCAAGGATCGGATAGAATGAACCGTCAGCAAGTTTGATTCCGATTGATTTCATACATTACCCTCAGTATATCTTTTATTTATATGATAACGCGAATTTCAGAGTAGCGCAATGAGGAGGGATTTAATTTGATTTTTTTAATTTTTAAATGTATACTTATAAATAGCTGTTTCTTCAGGAAGAACCGCTGAGTAAATCATCCAAATTTAATCAGTGCGCCACTGGAAAACTTATACCATTTATAAGGAGATATCCATGCCGAATTTAAAAGGGTCAAAAACAGAAGCTAATCTTGAAACTGCATTCGCAGGGGAATCGAAGGCACGTAACAAATATACGTATTTCGCAGGCAAAGCCCGTAAAGACGGATATGAACAGATTGCCGCGATATTTGAAGAAACAGCAGAAAATGAAAAAGAGCATGCAAAACTCTGGTTCAAGCTGCTTCATAATGGTATCGGTACAACGGCAGAAAACCTTAAAGACGCAGCAGCGGGTGAATACTATGAATGGACGGACATGTATCCGGGTTTTGCAAAGACAGCAAAAGAAGAAGGTTTCGATGCTATTGCCAGACTTTTTGAGGGTGTTGCAGCTATCGAAAAAACACATGAAGAACGCTACCGCAAACTGCTTAAAAATGTAAACGACAATGTCGTATTCAGTAAAGAAGGCGATGCCATCTGGCAGTGCCGTGTCTGCGGTCACATCGTTGTAGGTAAAACAGCCCCGGAAGTATGCCCGGTATGCGGCCATCCGCAGAGTTTCTTTCAGGTACGTGCAGAAAACTACTAAAATCACCGTATGTCTGCTAAATTAAAAAAGCAGAAAACTTTGAAAGCTCCGCATCTGAAAAAAATGCGGAAATTGTTGAATAACCCTGTTGTAAAATCGTTTATTTACGGCAGGGTTGTTTTAATTTTTGTTCTGCTTCTTATTCAGTTATTCCTTTTTTTTGCTTTTTCTATCTGGCTTGAGCCGTATACAAAATACCTTTTCGGGAGCGGTTTAGTCATCAGTTTTATTTTTGTTGTATACCTTTTTAACAGTCAGGGTAAAAATGAATATAAAATGGCATGGATGCTCCCGGTCATGTTTTTTCCGTTATTCGGAATCGGGCTGTACGTACTTATGCACATAGAAGACTTACCTCACAAACTCAAAAAACAGATTAAGCTGCTTAAAAAAGAAACAGAACATATCCTGAGCCTTCCTGATTTTACAGACACGGCAGCTCCGTATACCGAAATTCGGGATATTGTTTTATATCTTAAAAACGAAGCACTTTCACCTGCATACACAAACACAAACGTCAGGTATTTTCCAACAGGCGAATCAGCGTTCCCCGTCATGCTTGACTGCCTTAAAAACGCAAAAAAATTCATTTTTATCGAATATTTCATCATCAACACAGGATGCATGTGGGATGAAATTCTTAACATACTTATTCAAAAAGCTGCAAAAGGGATTGAAGTACGCGTCATGTACGATGCATTAGGATCGGCGGCAATTTCTCCGCTCAATTACGAAAAATATCTCAAATCCATCGGAATACAGGCAAAAGCATTTATTCCGCTTGTTCCGGTAATTGCCGCATATCTGAACAACCGCGACCACCGTAAAATCTGTGTCGTCGACGGAAAATGTGCGTTTACCGGGGGCATAAACCTGAGCGATGAATACATTAATAAGATGCGTAAAATAACGTATTACTGGAAAGATACGGTCATACAGGTCAGGGGAAAAGCAGTCCGCTCGTTCAGCGGAATGTTCCTTCAGCTCTGGGATCTTGTAAACAATGTTTCAGACAATTTCGACAAATATCTTGAACTGCCGTACCCATCGTATGATATTCCCGGCATCACCATCCCGTACGGAGACAACGCATACAACAAAAAAGATATTGCCGAAAATGTTTATTGTTACATACTTTCACAGGCAAAAAAATATGTGCATATAACGTCACCGTATATGATTCTGGACAATCAGATGATGAATGCACTCATATTTGCCGTAAAACGCGGTGTCGAAGTCTCGATACTCGTACCAAGACACATCGACCACTATATTACGCACTGTACCGGGAGGACGTTCATAAAAACACTTACCGACAAAGGTGTTCGGATCTATGAATATACGCCGGGATTCATACATTCAAAAATGTTTATTTCAGACGACACGACTGCCGTTGTAGGATCCATTAATCTTGATTATCGAAGTCTGTACAACCAGTTTGAAGATGCAGTGTTTATGTATAAATGTCCGGTCATTGCTGAAATTGAAACGGATTTCGAAAAAACGAAGGCTCAATGCACGGAAATAACTGCTGAAGTGTATAAAAAAAGCCCAGTCATCAAACGAGTTGTCGGCCGGGTTTTCAGATTAGGTGCACCGCTTTTGTAAGGGGTTACAGGTAAAATCATGTCGGTCTGGTCAACTGTCACCTGCCCAGCGCGTCAGCATACTTTTTTTAATACTGACAGACTATTTCCGTCATTCCGGCAAGTTCAGTAACTGTTGTTCCGAATTTCTTTCCTACGTTATAGGTAGAAATCTTCGTAATATTTCCTGCTGCGTCGTATTTTATAATCTTCCGCTTTGTCGTCCTGTTATCTTCACCGCATGTCGTTATTTCATTAAGAACACCGTCTGCACTCCAGCGGAAATAATCACGCGCAGTTACATTACCGTACCCATTCATATACGTAATCGTATCGATTCTGCCTGTTTCTGTGTATGTATAGTCATACTCTTCATCAAGGGAACCGTCAGCATAATAATGACTTTCTACGGAAAGCTGTCCACCTTCATTATACTTGTACGTTGTCTTTGACGCTACAGCCCCGTCACTGCTGTAATACGTTTCATCGGAAAGTTTATTGCCGTTGTATATATAAATGGTCTTGCTCTTAAGAGTCCCGTCCTTACCATATTCTGAAACGTTTGATTTGTTTCCGTCAGTCCCATACGTAATAACACTCTTCCAGATAAGCGCATTGTCAGAATTATATCCTACCTGTGAAACAAGCTTTCCTGCAGCATCGTATGTATTTTGTATTTTATTTACAAGAACGTCGCGCGGTGTCATTTCAGATGATTCTGTTTCCTGCCCGGCTCCGTTGAATACACGGACAGTTTTTGTTTCCGGTGTACGGAAATAATCGCCGAATTTTGATGTGATACTGTACTCTGTACGCGTGCAGCTCTTTACGATGCCTTTAAGCGGCAGATAATCAGCAACATCAAATGCAAACAACGAAACACACATAACTGCCACAGCAACTGCTGCAAATAGCTTTTTCATATAGCCTCCGGATAAATTCAATAGTGATAATACTGTTTATTATAACCGTAACTGCTCCTATTTGTCAAAATTACAGGATATTGTATAGTAGATATATGGATTTTTATGAGCTTGAAGCCTTCGTTATGCTTTCCCGCACACTACATTTCGGACACGCTGCGGCAAAAATCAACCTGAGCCCGTCCGCACTCTCCCGTATGATCAGCCGGCTTGAAGAAGAAACAGGTACCGAACTGCTCGACAGAAGCAGCCGCGAAGTATCGCTTACCGAAAATGGAAAGATTTTCCTAAAATTTGCACAGGATATGCTCAAAAAAAGGGAGGACCTTGCTTCTTCGCTTTCAAAGGACAAAGGAAAGACAACCGGTACGCTTCACGTTTATGCTTCTGTTACCGCGTGCTATACAGTCCTGCCGCAGTTCATCAAACTCCTCACAAAAAAGTATCCTTATATTCAACTGTCAGTCGAAACAGGCGATCCGGCCGGTGCACTGCAGGCAGTACGGGAAGGACGTGCAGCTCTGGCAGTCGATGCAATCCCGGACGACGGATACGCTTCAATGGAAACAATCAGCGTATTTAAAACGCCGCTCGTTTACGCAGCAGCGGCAGGCGGTCCGTACACACAGGTAAGCGGTTCCCCCCAGGATATTATTTCGTCCGTGCCCCTTGTACTTCCAAAAGCCGGGCTTGCACGGGAACGGTTCGACAAATGGACAAGATCGCGCAATGTCCATCCTATAATTGCAGCCGAAACAGAAGGAAACGAAGCGATTCTCGCCATTGCACAACTCGGACTGGGGATAGGCCTTGTTCCGCGGATAGTCCTTGAAAACGGACCGTACAAAAGCGGATTTGTCATTCACGCCGCAGGAAACGCACTCGGCTATTACAATGTCGGTTTTATCCGGAAAACGGAAATTACCGGTACGCAGTCGGAACGCCGCATACAGGAAGCGGCAGGCGACATCCTTCACACAACACAATGGAGTACAACCGAATGACAAAATCACAGTTCACATCGTTTACTGCATTCCGGGACGCATTCCGAAGCAAAGTTGCAGAATGGTCTTCATATACCCGCAGGCTGCAGCCGCTGCAGAAAGAAGCAGCAGAAAAAGATACCCCCGATTATCCGCTTGAAACGGCAGTCGTCTACAATCGGGCACTCGACGACATTACGCAGCACGACGACATACGGCTCATCGTCATAGGTGACAACCCGGGCAAAGACGAACAACTTGCAGAAAACAACCGGTACCTTGTGGGTCAGAGCGGAAAGATCGCAGAAGGATTCTTCCGAAGAAATCCGGAGCTTGGTATTGATTTCCGGAAAAACGTCATCATCCTTAATAAAACGCCCGTACATACCGCAAAAACGAACCACCTGCATTCGCTGCAGAAAGCAGACAAAGATATTGCGCAGCTTATACTCGACAGCCAGCTCTGGATGGCAGAACATACGGCCCTTCTGCATCAGGAGCTTGCATCGCACTGCACAAAAAAAGACGGCATCATTTCAGCACAAACGCATCTCTGGCTTGTCGGGTATGCCGAGTTGAAAGGAAAAGGCATCTTCCTGCCGTACAGGGATGCGCTCAGACAGACGTACGGCCGCAAAAAGGCATGGGACAGCGTCTTTGTATATCAGCATTTTTCAATGAACCGGTTCAGTATTGATTTACGGCAGTTCAGAGACGGACACGCAAATATGACGCTTTCAGAAGCGCTGGAACAGCTCGGGCTGATGCACCGGGACGAAATATTCGGAAAATGAAAAACTTTCAGGGAGATTCGTTATACGGTTTTCTACTTATGCGCCAAAATCCATTCTTTTATTTCATCTCTTGCTATTTTTCCGGAAGCAATACCAAACCCAAAATCAATCAACTCTTTCTGAGAGTATTTAATCTTAACATTATTCAATTCAAGAAAAACCAACATTAAATGAACACCTGTTCTTTTATTTCCATCAATGAATGGATGATTTTCTATCATTGAATAACACAGCTGTGCAGCCTTATCTATTATTTCCGGATACAGCTCCTTTAAGTCAAAAGTTTGAAATGGTAATTTCAACGCAGAATCAAGAAGATTTTCTTCTCTTATCCCG
>JBAYAJ010000054.1:0-14678 GCA_041669845.1 Treponema sp. | reverse complement strand
TGCTGTCTGTTTTGCTTTTTTGTGGCCTTCAATCAGCTGGTACTGGGGTACCCCGAAAGAAGTTCAGGCGCTTGCGCTTGGTTCGCTGCAGAATATAAAAGATTATGCAACAGCAAAAGCATCGGAAGATGTTCTTGAAATTAAAGCATCTGCGCAGAAAAATGAAAAAACTCCGCTGGATGCAAAATTTTCATGGATTGAAAAGAATGTGGCCAAAAACTACAAAGATATGGATATGAAGGTACCGTCACCGCTTACAACAGGTGACGTACTTAATGCGTATTCGAATGAACAGGAATTTCTTTCGGTATTTCAAAACCGGTATAGGGATGAAATACTTAAGGCGAAGAAGCGCTATGAGAATTCCGTAAAGCTTGGTCTTGATCTTTCCGGCGGTATGAATATTATTGTCAAGGCTGATCTTGATGCAGCAGTGAAGAATCAGAAGGGAACAGAGACTGGTCAGAATTCTGAAGACCTCAAGAAGAAGGCAATGGAACAGGCTATTGAAACACTTTCAAGCCGTATTGACCGTTTTGGCCTTACTTCTCCGGTAATCCGTCAGCAGGGTGAAGACCGTATTTATATTGAAATTCCGGGTGCTGCACAGGCAGATGCGATTAACACAATTATTATGGGAAAAGGCATCCTCAATTTCCGCCTTGTAGACAGTAATGCAACGACAGCTTTCCAGAATTATTATACGCAGCATGCAGCCAGCACATTTAACGCTGACGGTACGCTGGTTGATCCTTCTGTTATTCCGGATGACTGTGAAATTATGGGGCAGTACGAAAAAGATGACTACGGTCTTGACGAACGTACCGGTTATCTTGTTGTGAAGAAAGCAGTTGCTCTTGACGGACAGCATATTAAATCGGCAGAAGTCGGTTCTGATAATCTTACGAACCGTCCGGAAGTCGATTTTGTACTTGACAGCGAAGGCGCAGAAATATTTGGAAAATTTACGGGCGAACATAAAGGTGAGAATCTGGCTATCGTAAGCGACAACAAGATTAAGTCTTCTGCACGTATTAACGATGCAATTACAGGTGGCCGTGTTGCAATCACCGGGTTTGGTCTTGAAGAAGCTCAGAATCTCCAGAAAGTACTTCAAACTGCATGGCTTAATGTTCCACTTACGGTGGAGAGTCAGCAGATTATAGGTGCGTCGCTCGGAAAGAAAGCAATTCATCAGGGAATACTCGCCGTTGTAGTTGGTCTTGGTATGATTATGCTGTTTATGCTTGTCTACTATAAAGGAGCAGGTATTAATGCCTGTGTTGCTCAGATACTTAATTTGTACATTATGTTCTCTGTTCTTTCTGCATTCAATATGACGGTTACATTATCAAGTATTGCCGGTATGATTCTTACGATCGGTATGGCTGTTGATGCAAATGTTATTATTTTTGAACGGATAAAAGAAGAAATGCGTGACGGTAAGAGCAGAAGTGCTTCAATTTCTGCAGGATTTGACAACGCTTTCTGGGCAATTATGGATTCAAATATAACAACGTTTATAGCTGCCATTTTCCTGTCGCAGCTTGGAACAGGTTCTATTCAGGGATTTGCAGTCAGCCTTGCAATCGGTGTTGTTTCGTCAGTATTCACAGCACTGTTCGTATCACATCTTATGTTCGACTTCAATACCGATATGTTACATAGAAAAACTGTCAGCATTGCCTGGGGGATAAAATAATGACTAGAAAGATGATTCATTTCAGCAGGGCATTTCTGCCTTGTGCAATCATAAGCACGCTGATTATTGTTTTTGGAGTTGTCGGTTTTTTTGTACGCGGTATAAACTTCGGCATCGACTATAAACCCGGACTTATTGAGGAAATCCGCGTTGCTCCGGCCGTCATGGATATTACCTACAGTGGAAGCGCCAATGTCACGTTTGATATAACGAATACAAAAGCCGATATTGTCATAAGCGGAACCGGCGCAGATAATGAAACAAAAGAATTTAAGTTTACGGACAATCAGACAGTAAATGCTCTTGCTGCAAGCCTGCGTACTGTCGACGGTATTAATGTTACAGTTAATTCGTATGGTGATTCTGCTACTTCGGAATTATTTGCAAATTCTGACGTTTCTAATAAACTTACTCCAACGGCGTACCGTTTGTATTCGGCCGGTAAAATTGATGCACAGATTGCAGAAGTCAGGCAGGCTCTTGCAGCTGTCGGTGGTGTTTCAATCAAGCAGCTTGGTTCCGGTAGTGATATGAGCTTTCAGATCCGTATGGCGGATAATGGTGATGGTACTTCCAGCAGACAGCTTCAGGAAACTGTCATTACAAAATTATCGGAAAAGTTCGGTGCCGACAATATTGCAGTTGTAAAAACTGACTTTATCGGTTCAAATTTCTCAAGAACAATTGCGCTTCAGTCAATCATTCTTCTTGCTGCGACTGTAGCACTTATCTGGCTGTATTCTGCAATTCGTTTTCACTGGGATTTTGCGCTTGGTGCAGTTATTGCGCTTCTGCATGATTCACTCATAATGATGACGTTTATTGTCTGGTCGCAGCTGGAATTTTCAACAATGATAGTGGCTGCCATTCTGACGATTGTCGGTTATTCTATCAACGATACAATCGTTATTCTTGACCGTGAACGCTCTTTACTTCCGGTTATGGACACGAGGAAGTTTAATGATATTCTTGATCAGGCGCTCACCGATACACTGAGCCGCTCGATTATTACAACTGTTACAACTATGTTTGCTGCTGCATCTCTGTATTTCTTTACGACAGGGGATATAAAGAATTTTGCTCTGGCTCTGCTTGTCGGTCTTACAAGCGGATGTTATTCATCTATATTCATCAGCAGCGGATTTATTTCTGCAACGCGGAAGAATTGGAAACCGGAGTATGGTATTCATCATTCTCTTAGAATGCACAAAGGTGTCCTTGATACCAGCGTGACAGTTTAAAAAGTACTGATTGAGTTTCCGAAATTTATTCGTGCGGAGGGTTTAATACCCGCCTCTTGGGGCGTATGAGGGGTATTAAATCCCGACTGCAATACCTTTAGAGAACTCCATACCTCGACGCTTGCGTCGAAGTTGGTGATTTTATAAGCTGCATTCTTAGCGGATGCAGCTTTTTTTATGTGTAGTGGAAAAACACTTTATATGTTATATTATTGTAATGGAAGTTATCCGGGCCAAAGTTCTGGGTTATTGTATGGGCGTCAGGCGTGCGGTTGAAGCTGCCGGTGATGCATTAACACAGAATGCTGGCATAAAAAAAGTATATACACTGGGACCTCTTATACATAATCAAACAGCGCTGGATGTATTGAAAAAAAAAGGACTTGAAATTCTTCCGGAAAGTGATACAGACAAGGCTGATGAAGACAGTGTCGTGATTATTCGTGCACACGGAGTTCCTCCTGAAGTGACCCGACGTCTTCAGGAACGCGGCTGTAAAGTTATTAATGCAACTTGTACGCGTGTTATGGCAAGCCAGAAAATAGCCGCGCTGTATGCGGCAAAAGGTGCTGTTGTTATCCTTGCAGGCGACAGAAATCACGGCGAAGTAACGGGAATTGCAGGTTATGCCGGATCTCATTTTGTTCTTGTACAAAATCGAACCGAAGCATCGGCTCTTAATCTGCAGTACGCTGATGCAGCAGTACTTTTATCTCAGACGACATTCAGTCCAGCCGAATTTGAAGCGATTGCCGGTATTCTTAGAAAGAAATGTCCTTCGATCGGCGTAATGAATACAATATGCCCAGCAACGAAAGAACGCCAGACTGCACTGAGGAAATTGTGCCCGCAGGTGAACGGTATGCTGGTCATTGGCGGACGTAACAGTGCAAATACGGCAAGACTGCTTCTGACTGCCCGGAATTTATGTGTTTCTGCCGACCTTATTGAAACAGCCGGAGAAATTCCGGAAAAATATTTTGCCATGCGGAAAGTTGGAATTACAGCAGGGGCGAGTACTCCTGACGAGGTTATAAATGAAGTAGAACAAAAATTGTTGGAGAGTAATTTATGAAAAAACGTCAGAAATATACAGCGGCAATTATTGGTACTGGTCGTATCGGGTTTTCACTTGGTCTGGATAAGAGACGTGAACAACCGGCTTCTCATACAATGGCTATGATTAACGAAAAGCGTATACGTCTGATAGCAGGGTGTGACAACAATCCAACGCATCTCGACGACTGGCACCGGTATTATAGAAAAGGAATTGTTTACAGTAGTTATGCTTATCTTCTTGCAGCCTGCAGTCCTGATATTGTTGTTATTGCTGTGAATGAAAGCGCGCATCTTGAGACTGCTCTGGCGGTAATAAGGAGCAGGCCGAGACTTTTGATACTGGAAAAACCAGTTGCACTTACTATGAGGGACGGATTGCTGATTGCAGATGCTGCGGTAAAGTATAATGTACCAGTTATGGTAAACCACGAACGCAGATTTGCTCTTGATTATACTGCTGCAAAATCCTATATGAGTAAATTGGGATGCATTCAAAGTGTTACTGCAGAACTTGATTCAGGACTCCGTGTATACAGCAGTGCAGATGAATCGACTGGTGCATACAGTCTGCTGCATGATGGTACTCATCTGGTAGATATTGTATGTTTCCTTCTTGGACAAAAAAATAATAAAGCGGATAAATCAGCGGAGAAACGCAGTATTTTGTTTGATCCAGTGGTAACAAGTGTGTATTATGATGAGAAAGCTCCTTCTGTTGTACGGAATGTCTCCGTACATTTCAAATCGGATATATGTCCGGATGTAACAATAAGGTTAAGCGGCAGAAGCAGTTATTTTGCTTTTGGTGTGGATGTGTGCGGTACGGAAGGCCGGATCAGAATAGGAAACGGGTATGCTGAATTTTACAGACGAGAACAGTCAAAATTATATACTGGATTTTACTCATTAGTCCGTGACGAAAAAATAAGACTTCCGAAAAAGACCTGCTATTTTTCAAATATGGTAAAAAATGCAGTTGACTATCTTGACGGCAAAGCACAGCTTAAATCAACTTTACAGGACGGGCTGGAAGATCTTGATATTTTGGAACAGATCCGCGCGTTGCTTCAGGATGCACAATAAAGAAACAGTACTGCCATTGTGCAGGCAGAAAAATGCTGCATACTATACCTTTATCTCGTTTATTCTGCTCTGATGCTTGTATTTTTTACAATGACGTCGTGTGCAGAACCTTCACGGATGGATGCCTGACTTACAAGTGTAAGTTTTGCCTTTTTCTGAAGTTCCGGAATAGAAACAGCGCCGACATTGCACATTGTATGAATTACTTTACTGATTGTCATTTGTACGTTGTCATGAAGGCTTCCTGCATATGGAACGTAACTGTCCACTCCTTCCTCAAACGCCATTTTTTTGTCTCCACCCAGATCATAGCGCTGCCAGTTGCGTGCTCGGTTTGAGCCTTCTCCCCAATATTCCTTTACATAATTTCCGTTTGCTATAAGTTTGTTTGTGGGACTTTCATCGAAACGGGCAAAATAACGTCCGAGCATGACGAAGTCAGCACCCATAGCAAGTGCAAGTGTTATGTGATAGTCATGTACGATACCGCCGTCCGAACAGATCGGAATATAAATACCAGTTTTTTGATACCACTCATCACGGGCTTTAGCTACTTCAATTGTTGCGGTTGCCTGTCCGCGCCCAATACCTTTTTGCTCCCGTGTAATGCAAATCGAACCGCCGCCGATTCCGATTTTTACAAAATCTGCTCCAGCCTCTGCAAGGAAGTTAAATCCATCCTTATCCACAACATTGCCTGCTCCGACTTTTACTTTGTCGCCCCATTTCCCGTGGATATCTTTAAGTGCAATGCGCTGCCACTCGGTAAATCCCTCTGATGAGTCGAGACAGAAAATATCTGCTCCAGCGCTGAGAAGAATAGGAACGCGTTCCATGTAATCACGGGTGTTGATACCTGCTCCGACTATATATCGCTTCTGGCTGTCAAGCAGTTCAAGCGGATGTTCTTCATGTGAGGCATAATCTTTCCGGAATACCAGATACTGGAGGTTTCCGTTTTTATCAAGAACAGGAAGCTGATTGATTTTGTGCTGCCAGATAAGATCGTTTGCTTCATCAAGTGAAATACCGGTTTCTGCTTTGATAAGTTTTTCGAGAGGAGTCATGTAAGTTGAGACTGTCGAATGAGGCGGACAGTGGTTAATACGGAAATCGCGTTCTGTGATGATTCCGACAAGTTTTCCATTGTGCTGGCCGTTTTCTGTTACGGCTACAGTAGAATGACCTGTCCTTTTTATAAGTTCTGTAAGTTCTTCCAATGTCTGATCAGGACGGATATTTGAATCTGACGAAACGAAACCGGCTTTGTACATTTTTACGTGTGCAATCATGGCTGCCTGATCGGCGATTGTTTGAGAACCGTAGATAAAACTTATTCCTCCTTCTTTTGCAAGGGCAACGGCGAGTTTATCATTTGAGACAGACTGCATAATTGCAGATACCATCGGTATGTTCATCATTAACGGGCATTTTTCACCTGCATTTTTGTTATATTTCACGATAGGAGTACGGAGTGAAACGTTTGAAGGAATGCAGTCTGCCGCGGTATATCCCGGAATCAACAGATATTCATCGAATGTATGAGACGGTTCATCATAAAAAAAGGCCATGAGGCGACTCCTGTAACTTAAAATATTTAATACAATAGTATAGAATACTATTACGATTCTATCAAGATACTTACTTGTTTCTGTTGTTTTCCATAGCGAAAAGGGTTTGACAAATTGTAAATACAGGACTATAGTAAGAGTATACGGCAACCGGTTGCCGTATATTCAAATACCTGTATTAAGGGAAAAGGAGTTAGAAATGAAGAAGTCAATACTTTTTCTGACGGCTGTATTACTTGCAGTTTTGGTTACAGGCTGCAAGAAAAATTCGAAGCAGACTGCTGTAAAAGATGCAAGTAACAAACTTGTGGTATGGTCATTTACTGACGAACTTCAGGGAATGATCAATGACTATTACAAACCTGCACATCCTGGTGAAGAGGTTGAATATTCAATGACCCCGACCGATCAGTTCCCGAACAAACTTGACCCGGTCCTTGCAAGTGGAAGCGGTGCACCTGATGTGTTTGCTTTGGAAAATGCTTTTGTACGGAAATATATTGAGTCGGGCCTTCTGCTTCCTCTGGATGATGTCTATGCGGAAGTAAAGGACAAGATGGCCGATTATCCGATGAAGATAGGTTCATATAAAGGCCATGTATATGGGATGGCATGGCAGGTATGTCCGGGTGCTCTTTTCTACCGCCGCAGCCTTGCGAAAAAATATTTTGGGACAGATGATCCTGACAAAGTTCAGGAGTATGTTGCCAATCTTGATAAATTTGTTGAAACGGCAGGTCTTCTGAAGGAGAAATCGGGTGGAAAATGTGATATAGTTTCTTCTTCCGGTGATATGTTTATGCCGTATAAAGGTGCACGTAACAGCCCGTGGGTCGTGGATAACAAACTTGTGATTGACCCGGCTATGGATAAATATATGGATATGTGCAAACTTCTCCATGATAAGAACTATGATGGACGTGTTCAGCAGTGGTCTGAAGGTTGGTTTGCAGGTATGAAGGGAACGTTGAAAGACGATAAAGGAAAGCCTGTTGAAGTATTCTGTTATCTGCTTCCGACATGGGGCCTTCACTATGTTCTTAAGACAAACGCTCCCGATACATCAGGAGACTGGGGTATGTGCGCAGGTCCTGCAAACTACTATTGGGGTGGTACATGGATTGCTGCATATAAGGGAACAAAGAATCCGAATGCTGCAAAAGAAATGATAAAATATCTGGCAACGGATGATACATTCCTTACGGCATATGCGAAAAAGTCAGGTGATACAGTCGGCAACCTCAATGTACAGAATGCACTTAAAGATACTTTCTCTGAACCGTTCCTGGGCGGACAGAATCATTACAAGGCGTTCTGTGAAATGGCAAAAGGTATTAACGGAAATCTGGTACAGGGTTCTGATCAGCAGATTGAAGCGCTTTTCCAGGAAGCTGTTACTGCTTACCAGAATGGCGAGAAGACAAAGGATGCCGCAATTGCGGATTTTAAGTCTCAGGTTTCTTCAACCCTCGGCTATTGATGATATAAAATAAGATATAAGAATCGTTAAAGGTGCAGTTTTGAATGATTCCCATTCGGGCTGCACTTTTTTTTAAATAGGTTACAAATTTGTTTTGCTTTTGGCAGGAGGTGTGCAAGTGAAGCATCAGACCGGAATGCAGGCCCGTATAAATATTCACGGATATTTTTTCTGTTTGCCATTTATTGTAGTTTTTTTACTGTTTAGTTTGTGGCCGACAATTTATACGTTTTTACTCGGCTTTGGCGATCTTCGGGGATTGAAATCGTCGTTTTCATTTATAGGATTAGCAAATTTCAAAAAACTTGTTAGTGATTATAATTTCTGGGAAGCTGTTGGCAATACTTTTATACTCTGGGGGTTCAACTTTATTCCTCAGCTTGGTATCGCTCTTCTTTTTGCGATATGGTTTACCGATGTAAAACTTCATCTGAAAGGAAAGGGGACGTTCCGTGCACTCTTTTATCTGCCGAATCTGCTTACAGCGGCTTCTGTTGCCATTTTGTATAGAAGTCTTTTCGGGTATCCGGTTGGTCCGGTAAACCAGTTTCTTATGAATGTACTTGGCATCAAAGAGGCATATAACTTTTTTCGCAACGTTCCTGCTTCGCGCGCTATAGTTTCATTTATCCAATGGTGGATGTGGTGCGGACAGACACTTATTCTTCTGATGGCAGCTATTACAAGTATTGCTCCGTCACTTTATGAATCGGCAACCATCGACGGTGCAAATGACTGGCAGTGTACATGGAAAATTACGATACCGCTGCTTCGTCCTATGATGTTCTATATTCTGATTACATCAATGGTCGGTGGCATGCAGATGTTCGAGATACCGTTCCTTCTGACCGGTATGCACGGTGAACCGGATTACAAAATACGGACGACAGCCGTGTATATGTACAATATGGCATTTCAGGGACGAAATGACTACTCGTACGCAGCCGCTGTTTCAATTGGAATGTTCATTATAACAATGATTCTTGCATACCTTATAAATGCAGGTGTGAAGGAACATACTCCGCGAAGAATTAAGGAGGCTGCATAATTATGGAGTACAAAGCGAAAAGAACAATAAAATCTACGATTATTTATTTTTTTATGATATTGTTTGGACTTATTGCTGTTGTTCCTGTATGGATCATGCTTGTAAATGCAACTCGTACAACGGCTCAGATAAATTCCGGACTTACGCTTATACCAAGTATACATGCACTTGACAACTGGCACGTTCTGACTCACCGGAATTTTCAGATATGGCAGGGATTTAAAAACAGTGCAATTATTTCAATCTGTTCGACAGTACTTAGTGTTTATTTTTCAGCACTTACTGCTTATGGAATCCATGTTTACAAGTTTGCAGGACGGAAAATACTATGGGGCATTATAATGGTTCTTATTATGCTGCCGTCGTCATTATCATTTATTGGTTTTTATCAGTTCATGGCAAAAGTGCATTTGACAGACAACTTTATTCCATTGATTATTCCGAGTATCGCTGCTGCTGGTACGGTTCTTTTTATGAAGCAGTATCTGGATTCGGTACTTTCGTTTGAACTTATTGAGGCTTCCCGTATAGACGGTGCCGGTGAATTTCTTATTTTTAACCGCATAATACTTCCTGTTGCACAACCTGCAATCGCAACACAGGCGATTTTTTCGTTTGTTGCAAGCTGGAATAACTTTATGACTCCGTTTGTATTGCTTTCAAGTACAGAAAAGTATACACTCCCTATGCTGGTTCAAATGCTTCGCGGTGATATTTATCGTACTGAGTACGGTGGAATCTATCTTGGTATAGCGGTCTCTCTTGTACCAATTATCATCTTTTATGCGTTCATGTCGCGTTATATTATAAGCGGCCTTACCATGGGATCTGTAAAAGAATAAATTAATAATAAGGTTATAATTATGGCTGATGAAAAAACTTTTCGTATTATTAATCCTATACTTCCAGGATTTCATCCAGATCCGTCGATTTGTATGGTTGACGGTGAATACTATATTGCGAATTCAACATTTGAATGGTATCCCGGTGTTGAAATCAGCCGGTCAAAAGATCTCATACATTGGACGGTAGTTCCTTCTCCGTTGTCGGAGACCCGGCTTCTTGACATGAACGGGGAACGTCCTTCCTGCGGTATATGGGCACCGTGCCTTTCTTATGCTGATGGAAAATTCTGGCTTATATATACGAATGTACGCAACTGGAATTTCGGAACGATGAAAGATACTCCGAATTTTTTAACGACTGCAGCTTCGATAGAAGGTCCCTGGTCAGATCCCGTATTTTTGAATGCATCAGGTTTTGACGCATCGATGTTTCATGACGATGACGGGCGGCATTGGTACATAAATATGGAATGGGATTACAGAAAACAGGGACCCCGTCAATTTTCCGGAATCGTTATGCGCGAATACTTTCCCGGGAAAAAGCGGCTTTCAGATACACGCAGAAAAATATTCTGCGGTACAGATATAGGTCTTGTAGAAGGTCCGCATCTGTATAAACGCAACGGATGGTATTATATTGCAGCGGCGGAAGGTGGGACGTTTTATGAGCACGCCATTACAGTTGGACGTTCACGGACGATTGAAGGTCCGTACGAAGTCCATCCCCAGAATCCGCTTATCACTTCATACGGTCACCGTGAGCTGAAACTTCAGAAGGCAGGACACGGAAGCTGGTGTTCTTCAGCTGACGGAAAGAAAACATATCTTGTGTATTTATGCGGTCGTCCGCTGCCGGATTCTGATGAGTGTGTACTTGGGCGTGAGACGGGAATTGCTGAAATTGAATGGAAAAATGACTGGCCGTATGTAGTGGAGACAGACGGAACTCTAAGCAACATACCTCCTGCTTACATAGAGATTGCTGTATCATCTGCATTGCATACGGAGCAGTCATATCCCGGATGCGGGCATATTCATTATACATTTGATGACGAATTATTTCTGCAGGACTTTAAGACACTGCGGACTCCATTGACAGAAGAAAGATTTTCGATCACGGACAGAAAAGGCTGGTTACGGATAAAAGGCGGTCAGTCACCATGGTCCTATTATGAGCAGAATCTTATTGCCCGCAGACAGACGAATTTCTGTTTTACAGCAGAGACAAAAATGGAGTTTGAACCTGATTATTTTCAGCAGTATGCAGGACTTGTATACCGGTATGATGAAGAGACTCAGTATCTGCTTCAGGTTACCTGGGATGAAGAAAGGGGAAAAGTGATTCAGCTCAATACGATTATGCCCGGGAAATTTGAACAGGGATTACCGTTGCAGCTGAAACAGAAGGCTCCTGTGTGGCTGCGTCTGTCGGTGTCATACAGAGCTGCACAGTTTTCGTGGTCACAGGACGGTGAGACATTCCATATGATGCGGCCTGTCTGTGATGCAGGAAAACTGTCTGATGAATATGCAGGCCAGGGGTTTACAGGAGCCTTTATTGGAATGTTCTGTGTGGATACTGAATTCTATACAAAGTCTGCTGATTTTGAATATTTTGATTACAATGAAAAATGATAACCATATATGATATTGCTGAAAAAACAGGATATACTGCCCCTACTGTTTCAAAAGCAATTAACGGAACCGGTTATCTGAACGCAAGGACACGTGAAAAAATCCTCAAGACTGCTGAAGAAATGGGGTACCAGCCGAATATGGTGGCGCGTACGCTTACAACAAAAAAATCAAATCTGATCGGAGTCATTTACGATGACTGCAAGATGAAACAGGGATTTGATCATCCTCTTTTCGGAGGAATGCTTAACAGATTCCGGGCGCAGGTGGAAGATGCTGGATATGATATTATATTTCTTTCACGGCAATTCAGAATGTCTTATGTTGCGCATTCCCGGTACAGAAGTGTTGACGGAGTTGCTATAATTAATCCGGATGACAATGGAGCCGATCAACTTGTTGCAATTCATGAGGCAGGAATACCCTGTATTTCTACAAATAATTATATTCCTGGAATATGTACAGTTGTAACTGAAAATGAAAAAAGTGGATATGCGGGAGCAGAATATTTAATTTCAATGGGGCACAGGAAAATAGCTTTTCTTGCAGGCCCTGTAAATAATTTTTCACCAGCTGCCCAGGAACGATATACTGGTTTTTGCAAGTGCCTTAATGATCATGGAATCGTTTTTGATAAAAGGTTGTTTCAGGAATGTAATTTCTGGCATTCGAAGGCGGGGTACGAGGGATTTGCCAGAATATACAGGCGCACAACGGATTTTACCGCTGTTTTTGCAACTGATGATCTTCTTGCATTCGGTGTTATGGAGTATGCTGAGGAACATAATATTAGAATTCCGGACCGTCTTTCCCTGATAGGATTCGATAATGACCGTGTTGCTTCATTCTGCCATCCACGCCTGACTACATTTTCACAGGATAAAGTACTTATTGCGGATCTTGCTGCTGAAACTCTGCTCCAGCTTATGGTCGGTATTCCTGCTCCCGAAATAATACGCGTTCCTGCAACTCTTATTATGCGGGAATCTGTCAAAAAAATCTTATAATTGTTTTCTATTTATTATGATCCATTGTAAGAAAGACTCTTTTATGGTAAAGTTATTGCATAAATATACATTTTCCATGTAATGTTGGAGGATTTAATGAACGTCGTTGTTATGGGTGCCCAGTGGGGAGATGAGGGAAAAGGTAAAATTGTCGATTACCTTGCTCAGGAAGCAAAATACGTCGTACGGTTTGCAGGTGGTGCGAACGCAGGACATACTATCGTAGTGGATGGAAAGAAATATGCTCTTCATCAGATTCCTTCGGGTATTCTTTATCCGGATAAAGCCGTATTTCTCGGTTCTGGAATGGTAGTTGATCCTGAAGCATTATTCAAGGAATTTCAGATGCTCAGTGACAACGGCATCAGCTGGGAAGGGCGTGTATTTATTTCTGACCGTGCACATATTGTCCTTCCAGGGTATCGTCAGATGGACAAAGATCGTGATGCTGCCCGTAAACGTCCTATAGGAACTACAGGTCGCGGAATTGGTACAACTTATTCACAAAAATCGGAAAGGGACGGTATACGTCTTGCCGATCTTGACTGGCTGGAAAAAATGGACGATCTTAATCAGGAAGATAAGGATTTTCTTTCGCCATATATTGATAAACTGCTTGCAATGCGTGTAGATATTGCGGCTAAAATGTGGGAGTATCGGAAAGAGAACATTCTTTTTGAGGGAGCACAGGGGGCTATGCTTGATCTGGACAGCGGAACATATCCGTATGTAAGTTCTGGTGCTTCATGTGCAGCCGGAGCTTCATCAGGTTCTGGAATCGGTCCCAGGGCGATAGATAAAGTACTTGGCGTCTTCAAAGCATATGAGACGCGTGTCGGTAATGGTCCGATGCCGACAGAGTTTAATACATCCAATGAAGGCGAACTGTGCAACTATGTCCGCAAGACAGGAAATGAATTTGGTGTTACAACAGGACGTCCCCGCAGATGTGGTTATCTTGATCTTGTAGCACTTCGTTATGCGTGTCATGTAAACTCGATAGATTCTCTTGTTCTTACACACCTTGATATTTATGATGAGATGGATGAAATAGAAGCATGTGTCGCATATGATATTAATGGAAAAATTGTTACGGATTTCCCTGCAAATATTCCTGAACTAAATGCAGCGAAACCTGTGCTCGAGAAATTTCAGGGCTGGAAGAGCGATCTGCATGCATGTTCATCATACGGCAGGCTTCCGAAGAATGCAAAGAAATACATTGAATATATTGAAGCTTTTACTGGTACACCAGTAGGCATTATTTCTGTGGGTGCTGAGCGCTGTGAGACATTTGTACGCAGTAAACCCTGGAAGCGTTCATAAAATCGAATTATTTATGTATTTGAGATGTTTGCAAAAATCAGACGAGTTTTGCAAACATCTCATTCAGTAAAAAAAGTCTGCCGGTCATTTCTGTTTCCGGCTGAGTATTTTTAACATCGCATAGTATACCGGTTTTGGTTTTAATGTCCGGTCGTACGGAAGTGCATAATCATACCCCGGAAATGCGGACGGTATCCAGCTTGTTTTATCTGTAAAACCCCACATAATAAAGCTTACTACATTCGGTTCATCAAGTACCATTTTAAGCAGTCTGCAGTAAATATCCTTCTGTGCATCTATATATACACTGGGGTTTGATGCAGGAATTCGAACATCTACTTCGCTGAACGACACTTTTATTCCCAGAGCAGCATACCGCCGGATATTTTTCCGGACTGCTTCTTCGTCGAACGGCAGTGAAGCATCAAGATGCATCTGCATACCTACACCTGTTACAGGTACACCCCTCAGCACAAAATCTTTTACCAGCGAATACATTGCATCTGCTTTCGGATAACCGGCAGCCTCATTATTGTATTCATTCAGATACAATTGTGTATCGGGATCTGTTTCATGAGCTTTGCGAAGCGCGTGTTCGATGTATCCGGGGCCTATTGTCTGCAGCCAGATTGTATCACGAAGGGTTCCGTCTTCATTGAACATCTCATTTACTACATCATA
>JBAYAJ010000053.1:0-14696 GCA_041669845.1 Treponema sp. | reverse complement strand
TCGAGGCTGCTTCGTCCCTGCTGCCAGCCTGAATTTCCGCTTGATCCGAATACTGTACCGTTTTTTACAGAAGCAGATGTATATACCACTTTTGAAAGTGTTTCTCCGTCGATATTGCCGTATACGGTGAGCAGACTGTCGTTGTGTGCTACGATGACTGCATTTCCAAGTGATGAAGGAAAGAAACATGAGTCGTCGTCATATTCGTTAATAACAGCAATTACTTTACCATTATCCGCTGCCTTGACATCCGATGTATTAGCGAAAACAAGAGACGTGCTGATTGTTCCGCCGCGTAGCTGCCCGAAATATGAATAAAAGGAATCGGGCATAATTTCTTCCTGCGGCCAGTTGAAGGCCGAAAGAGGAAAAGATGCTGCAAAGAGCAGAAGTACTAGATATTTTTTCATTTTTTTCCTCAAATTATTATTTTTTTTCAAGTGTAATCCGCGAGATAGTTGTGTCTTTTCCAACAAACAGGTTATTCCCGTCAGTACGAATAAAAGCAGATCCTGCATCAAATGAAAACGAACCGCAGAGTGTGTCGAATTTTTCGATTGCATAAACGGTATATGTCGTATTCTGCTTTGTAAGAAGGAATACCATATTTCCGGCTTCCTGAAGGGAAAGAGCCTGGCCCTTAACCGGAATATGAGAATGTTTTCTGCCGTTTGAATCTACAATGCCAAGTCCACCGTTGAAATTGTACCAGATTATATTGTTATCTCTGCTGAACTGTACAAGGCGCTGATGAGGATCGTTCTGACCGATAAATTCATGAAAAATGATTTTAGTATGCGTACCGTCTTTTTCAGCAAGAACGAAACGTTGTCTGTCTTGTCCACAGACAGTGGCAGCTGTCAAACCGTCGGATGAGAGTGCTGCGCCAAGTATGACAGAATAGTCGCTTCCTCCAGGTACAAATTCCTGTATAGTTTTTCCGTATTTTGATATTTCCCGCACGGTACCGTCTGCAAATCCTATAATACAGCCAGCTTCTGAAGAATCAAATGCGGTAACAGGGACAGTTCCTGCATACTGCCATCTTCTGGAACCATCAGGATTACACTGCACAATTGATGAACCTCCGGGAAGAAACACGAAAATACGATTTTCTTCGAACAGGGGAAAACCGCTTTCCTCTATTATACCGGCATTGGAACCGTCTGCATGATAAAATTTAACGGATGAACTGTCGGCCGTATATGATGCAAAGTAGGAATTTGAAATTGTTGCTTTGAACGGAAATGTGATAAGGGAGATAACTTTTCCACTTTCAGTGAAATAGCCGATAGTCTGGCCTAAATGAAAATACAGAAGTTTTTCGTCAGGAGCAGGAGACGAAAGGCTTTGTGTGCTTATATCTATTTTCCATTCAGGTACAAACTGATATTCTGTTGTGAGAGGATGAGCTGCAAGGATTATATATGCGATGCAGAAAAGAATGCTCAGAAACACATAGAAAACGATGTTTTTTTTTGTCTTCATATTAAAAATATGCTATAATAATCGGTAAATACTGTCAAGAAAAAATGAAGGGATAAAGAATATGGATATATCAAAAGAACAAATAAAGGAATTATATGACGCTGCTGTATGTGCGTCAAAAAAATCGTATTCACCATATTCACATTTTCCTGTTGGAGCTGCTCTTTTGATGCCGGACAGGACAATTATCAGCGGTACAAACATAGAAAACCGTTCGTTCGGCCTTACAAACTGTGCAGAAAGGACTGCGGTTTTTACTGCAGCTGCGTCAGGCTGGAGGACTTTCTGTGCTCTTGCGATTGCGACGCCGGAATCTGATTATCCGGTTGGACCATGCGGTGCATGCCGTCAGGTGCTTACAGAGTTTGCTCCGGCAGAAACTCCTGTTTTTTTCGGGCCAAAATGGGAGAATATCGTAAACACGACGCTTGGTGAGTTATATCCGTATGATAGTCTGCATGAGCTTGCAACGGATAATGAAAAAATATAACCTGTATCAGACGTACTGTAATTATTGACAAAATACCGCAAAGTATGCAAAATAAAGTATCATTTGCAGATTAAAAATGGGAGCTTTTTTTTAATTATGGAAGACAATATTCTGACTATTGAGGAAGTAGCAAATTACCTTCGTGTTTCAGATCGAACCGTATATGACTGGGCCCAGAAAGGAGAGATTCCTGCCGGAAAAATCGGAACTGTCTGGCGGTTTAAGAAGTCAGAAGTAGAAAAATGGGTAAATGAACGGCTTTCCTCGGGAGCTCTGAATCAGACGGATGTTACACCCGTACAGGTAAAGAATATACTTTCTCCTGACCGTGTTATTTTTATAAAGCAGTCATCAAAACATGATGCACTTGTTGAACTTGCGGATGCGCTCTCAACTGCACCTCAGGTAAAACATGCAGGAGAACTTGTTACAGAGATTCTTAAAAGAGAGGAACTGATGTCGACAGCTATTGGCCGCGGCATCGCGATTCCTCATGTCCGTCTTTCATCTGTAACTGATCTGGTTATGGCTGTAGGTGTATGTCATTCCCCGGTTACTGATTTTCAGACTATAGACGATGTGCCTGTAAATCTTTTGTTTATGATTGCCGCCGCCTATAATCAGCATTCTTATTATCTCAAGACGCTTTCCTACTTCAGTGCAAAGCTTAAGAAAAAGGAACTCCGCGACAGTATTCTAGAGGCTGAAACGCCAAAGGATGTCTACAATCAGCTTCTGCAGGCCTGAAAGTGACGATTATGTCAGCTGCTCTAACGAGTAGCGGGTCAGATTAAGAAACTGTCGTCTTAAAATGGGATTATAATTTATTTCTTCTGCAGACTTGTCAAACTGTTTTCCTGCAGTATCTACTAGCAGACTGATATCTTTCGGAGAAAGCGGTAAATGAGTACCTATGAGTCTGTTTTCAAGTTCAAGACTTCTGAACGTAACAGGACCTGCAAACGCAAGTTTTATATTTGTTATCATGCTTTTGTCGTTATCTGCAAGAAATGCAAATGATGCACTTGTATCTGTTATTTTATGTTCCGGACCGAGCCTGCGGAATACAGAAATATCCCAGTCGTTAAGAGGGATGCGGATGTTCGACAGAATAAACCCCTGCGGAACGCCGGTAAAATTCGAAAGAGGCACGTACAATGTGTCGAGCGGACTGCGCAGTTCAAGATGCGTGTCAAGGGCCAGTAACGACGCATACAGCGATAGTTTTATACCAGGAGCGCATATATTACCGCCGATGGTAGCAATATTTCGAACTATAGGATTTGCAACGCTCTGGACTGCATCAAGAAATATGTCAGGAACGCGGGTATGCCCGAGAGCAAGAATATCGGAAAGAACAACGCCCGGGCCACAGTCAAGATACCGTTCGTGTTTCGTTATTACGGCAAGGTCGGGAATACCCCTTATTGAAATCGCTTTATCGGGAACCGCATCTATCCGCGTACAGCCACCCACAATTTGAAGTCCTGAAACAGCTTTAAGCTGATAAAAGAGTTCAGAAATTGTTTTTGCAAAGAAAAATGTATGTTCAGTTTTTTGCATTTTTCTGTACTCCCATGCGGTGTACCCTGAAATCGAATGCATATAATATACCGTTAATAAGAATGTCTGTGTTTGTACAGCACGGAGAAAGATGGCTGACTTCTTCATAAATGATCCGCCGGTCCGGTTTCATGGATGTATTGAGAATATGCCATGCTGAAAAAACTTTTCCTGCGTTACAGTAGCCGCACATATTTATACCCGCTTTTTTAAAACCGTTTATTATATCCTGATAGTCTTCCGATTTTGAAAAATATTCAAGCGTTGTTATTGCAGAATCGCGTGTAAGCGCTACAGGAATAATGCAGCTTGGTACTGGTTTCCCGTCAAGAAGCACGGTACACGCTCCGCAGCGGCCTTCGTTACATCCGCATTTTACAGAAAGAAGATTCAGGCGGCGGAGCACGTTCAGCAGTTTGTCGCCGGGTTCTGCTTCAAGAACAATTTTGGCATTGTTCAGTGTTACCGGAATTTTCATACAGTATCTCCCTGCGAATAAATTGTTTCTGCCGTACATGGCAGCCTGCATATGCGTGCACTCAGTGCCTGTGAAAGCGCTGATGAAAATGCAGCCGGAACGGTATTGTGTACGATTTCGCCGATTTGCCCCGGATTGTCTTCAGAGTGTATGAAAGAGATATGAACATCGTCACAGACGATGGTTTCGTCCACAACCAGCTGGCTGAGTTCCTGCTGTATAGACAGACGAAGTGTATTTTCTATTGCAGGTAAGGAAAGAATCCGGCCGCAATCTACTGCAAGCCAGATTCCTTTGATCCGTTCTTTATATGTGTACGGATCAAGTTCTATTTCGACAACAGCAGCACCGAAAGAAGTCGTATGAAAAGGAATACCGCTGAAATCAGATTTATTCCACTGTTTCTTCAATGACGGAGCAAGTCCTTTTTTTACCGTGATGGGCAGTTTTGTTTTTTCACGCTTTTTAATAATTTCAAGACTGCATTGACTCAGAAGCTGTGTCATTATACTTATATTACTGTAGATATTGTCGGGCAGTGGCAGTATATCATTTATTTCCATGTCGGGGGTGATTTTTACAGAGGATGGCGGAAGTTTCAATATGGCTGCCACAGTCTTTATCCAGATTTCTGAAATAGCAGGGGAGGGGACAAGCGAATGTATTGTCACTGTGTTGTCAGACTCAAGTGTGATCGAAATTTTCTGACTGCCTGAGAAAATGTCGTTTCCGAAATAACCGGAGCCGTCAAACGTACAGGCAAGCCCGATGCCGCGGATAGGCAGCGCAAAGAATGTGTCTTCGGAATTACGGTGCTGTTTTGCATCAATGCGGAAGGTTGTATATTTGCGGTTAAAATCGCTCATGGAAATGGCATTCTGGAGCACATTTTCAACTTTTTCCGTATGAAAAATAAAGGGCATTTTCGTATTTTTCTGATTAGAACAGATATTTTTGAGGCGGATGTCGGCCGGCAGAATGTTCGTCTCTTGAGCAATAAGCTGCAGGTGATTTTCAGCGGCAAAAAATGCCTGCGAGTCAATCATTTCCGGAAAAATCGATGTCGGCGGATTTGTTGATGTGACAGCTTTCGCCGTAATACAGATATTCGGAATATCATAAATATTGCAGACGGCAATGACGAGTCTGTCCAGAATTTCCTGTGCAAACGGGTTGCATGCTCCGACATCAATTGTTATATCTGCCTTTATTGCCGTGATAGAACCGTCTTTCATAACAGCTGTACGGTAATGTATTTTTGCAGGTACTCCGGATTTCATAAATTTCTGATGTTCATCACGGGAAAGTGTAAGTTTTACAGGCTTTCCTGTAAGATATGCAGCAACTGCGGTCTGTATTGCAAGCGTTGCATTCCGCCATATACCATTTGCATCATGCCCGCTTGAATTAGTTTCTCTGATGAATATTTTGTCATCATCGAGGTTGAGCGAAACAGACACTGCTTTCCTCAGATAATCAGGCCACTGTGTCGGCGTGAAAATATTCATGATACCATTTTCCATAAAACAGAATGCGCCGTTTGTTTCTGCCCATGAAGGTTGTTCTGTATCCTGTATCCATGTTTCCGCTATATCGAAGTCCGCTGATTTGAATACGGATTCATATGTGTTTTGTGCATCACCTGAAAACAGTCCGGTTTTTACGATACGCTGTGCGGTTATTGCACCGGCATTTTCGCTGAGCTGCGGAATCTGTGGTTTTGTTGGAATCGTACCGGGAGCCGGCGGATCAAGATTCATAGCTTTTGTAATTTCCAGAATCTGATCTGAGTCCGGCTTTTGTTCAGTACCGGGAAGTTTGATTACGGGATGAGTATATTTTTCCGCGACAGATTCAAGCGCTGTTTCCAGTGTTGAACTGTCGAATGTGACTTCTATTTCAGATGTCAGTTCGTATACCTCCGATTCGTCTGGTCCTGCTACAATCCCGATCGGCTCTCCAAAATAGGAGACTCGGTCAGCGCAGAATACCGGAGTGTCGGCATTCTGTGTATGTACGGTATTTCGTCCGGGAATATCACGCGCAGTAAAAAGAAAGTACCCGTCAGGCATCTGCGGTATGGCAATATTAGTGATTATCCCAGATGCAGCAGGACTCCGTATAAGTGCCGCATAAAGCATGCCTGCCCTGCTGCAGTCAGTGTAATAATCATGCGCCTGCAGAGAGATATGTGCTGTTTTTTGTGAACGGACACCTTTTGTACTGCGCTTAGGCATGATATGCTTCTCCTATATTCTTTACGGCCTGTATTACTTCGTCTGCCATTTCTTCAGTCATGCCTGGCCACAGCGGAATTGATATAGTTTCAGTATACTGTTTTTCTGCGTTCGGATACTTTTGTGCAGTAAAATCAGGATACAGCTTTTTCCAGTACGTGAACCGGAAAAGAGGAATAAAGTGGACAGAGATTCCGATTCCTTTCTTTTGCAGTTTTTTTGCAAATTCATCCCGGCCTATTGTCAGCTTTTCCTGTTTAATACGCATGAGATACAGATGCCATGCATTCCCTGTACTGTCGGGCGGCAGCGTAATAAAATCGAAACCGCTGAATGCCTGATTGTACTTATTAACTATTTTTATACGTTCTTCATAAAATATACCGGCTTTTTTGAGCTGTTCAACACCTATAGCCGCAAGTATATCGGGCAGGTTGAATTTGTACCCGGGTTCTATAATATCATACTCCCATGATGCCCGTGGAGACGTATAACGGTCCCACGTTGTCCGGTCCATACCGTGCATGCGCATGACTTGTATCCGTTTTGCGAGAGAAGGATCACGAACACACACCATACCGCCTTCTCCTGTCGTGATTGTTTTCGTGACATAGAACGAAAACACACCGGCATCTCCTATTGAACCAGCATATCCGAGCGGCGTCAGCGAGGGAAATGCGTGCGCTGCATCCTCGATTACTTTTACTCCGTATTTTTTTGCAAGTACACAGATTTTTTCCATATTGCATATATTGCCTGCAACATGTACCGGAATAATGGCGCGCACTTTATGTGCAGTATCACTTTTCAGGATGTTTTCGATTTTCTGTACGTCGATACTGTACGATTTTTTTTCGATATCTGCAAAATAAACGTCCGCACCCAGATGACGTGCACATGTTGCCGTTGAAACGAATGTATACGGTGTAGTTATGACGGCTGTCCCGGGGCGAACGCCGCATGCGTCCATTGCAAGAATCATGCCGCTTGTATTACTGTTGACGGCTAAACTAACTGCCGGTCTCGTGTCAAGCCCTTTCTTTTTCCGCTCGATTATAATTTCATCTGACACGTCGTTTATTTTTTCTGAGAAATCTTTTTCAAACTGCAGAGCATATCTGCCTGTTGTGAGCCAGCCGGAGCGGAGTACCGACAGAACGGCATTTTCCTCCTCTGGTCCGATTGACGGGCGGGAGAATGCAACTTTCAGAGAATCGCAGTCGGCCATTATTGATTTTCTCCGTCAGACGCTGCTGCTTTTTTATAGAATTCTGCAAGCGACGGTACTTCGTCTGAAAGTACCGAAATAAGATAATCGCGGTTACGGAATTTGTCTGAATCAACATCCATGTTTTCACCCCCGATACATATTGGACGCAGCTTTTGAAGCAGCGTACAGAGATGTCTGCCTGTGTACGGCATGTTTTTAAGCTGCAGAATTTTTTCGTACGACGTTTTCTGCGGTGCTTCTTCAGGAAGCCACAGCGGTTCCACACTGCGTTCACCTTTACGTGTACCGATAAACTTTATGTCGATATCTTTATACGGTTCAAATCCGCTGAATCGTATTATCTGTTCAGCAATATCGACAATTTTTACCGGAGTCCCCATGTCGAGCAGATAAGAAGAACCGTTTGTACCGACGCCTCCTGTACGCAGAACAAGAGAACATGCTTCGGGAATAGTCATAAAAAAACGTTCCATACGGGGATCTGTAACAGTTAAAGGTCCTCCGTTTTTTATCTGCTCCATAAAAAGCGGCAGAATGGATCCCCTGGATCCCAGAACGTTACCGAATCTTACAAACATAAAGGCACTGCCATTCTGTGCTTTTTCTGCATACTCAAGAACAAGCTTTTCGCACAGCATCTTTGATATACCGTATACAGAAACAGGTGCAACGGCTTTGTCGGTGGAAATAAGCACAAATCGTTGTACATTATGCGCAATACACGCATCAAGAATGTTTTTTGTACCAAAAACATTGTTTTCTATTGCAGCTACCGGATTTTCTTCCATCATGGGAACATGTTTATATGCTGCACAGTGAAAGACAATGTCGCAGTGCGTATGAGAGATGATATAGTCGGTATATGCTCTGTCCTTCATATCACCTATGATCGGCACAATTGTAGCTTTTTCACCGACACCTTCCTTTTGAAGTATCCGGAGTTCCCTGTCGATCTGGTAGATCGAGTTTTCTCCATGACCAAAAAGATAGAGCCGTTCTGCACCTCCTGAGAGAAGCTGGCGGGCAAGTTCCGAGCCGATTGACCCTCCGGCTCCTGTAATAAAGACCCGCTTCCCGCGGAGATATGAAAGACTTTCTTTGAGAGAAATCGTGACAGGAGTACGACCAAGAATATCAAGCGGATCAATTTCACGAGCCTGAACAAGGTGTGCAGTGCCGTTTACAACCTGACTGATTCCCGGCAGTATCTTTATGTGTTCAAAACCTCCAGCCTTGAGTATTTCGTATATTTTTTTGATCCGCTCTGTTGGAGCACTTGGAATAGCGATTATCGCTTCGTCGTCTTCAGTACAGGTTACAAGTGATGCTATATTGTCTATAGGGCCTATGACCGGGATCCCGTCGAATTTCTGGCCGATAAGTGTTTTGTCGTCGTCGAGAAAAGCCGAAACGGTTCCGAATATTTTTTTGCGTTTTATATCGTCCGCGATTGATATTCCTGCAAATCCAGCACCGATTATATACAGATGTTTTTGATTTTTATTCACGTGTTTTACTATATCATACAGGATATGTTTCTTCAATTGAAACAGTAAACTGCTGTTCAGATAAAAAAAACTAAACACTCTTTTCCTTTTAGCCGATGATCAGTAAGATAGAAATTGATTCGTGCAGATGGTGTATACTCCGACACTTTGCGTGTGTAAAATGGTATAAAATTCGGTCTGAAATGCCTTTAGAAAACTGCAATCCCGCTTGCTGCGCGGGTGTTGATTAATGGGGTCTGTATGGGAATAAAACGGTTTGTTGCTGCGGTGCTGGTACTTTTTTTCACGTTTACCTGCTGGAGTGCGGAACTTTCTTTTCAGATTGTTCAGCATGACAGTGTACAGGAAAAAGTATGTGAACAGACACTGGTTATAGAAGATGAAATGCTTGATTATTTTTTCAGCAGGGGAAATATTGTAACAAATGAACCTGCGGCTGCTGTAAAAACCGGCGGAGACGAGACCGTATGGAAGACAGCGTTCGCTGGTGCCGCAGCTGGCGGATCCCGGTATTTTGTCCAGCTGTGTCTGTACTATGATACAGCGGCATCAACGAATCCTGAGGCAGTTTCGCTTAGTAACCTTGATTATGTGACATGGACGATAACCGACGTTCAGTCCGGAAAAACTCTTTCCGAAATGAAAACTGTAGTGGATAAAACGGCACTTGGCAAAGATGATGCCGACAGTGTAAGAGAATATGCCGTAAAAATTGCGGATCAGATACAAAAAACCTTGAAAATAAATTTATAAGGAAGGGGAATATGAAAAATAAAATAGAAATTATCTGTGCAGTAATCATAAGCTGTCTTATGCTTGCCTCATTCAGTCCGTCCCTTGATGGAAGGGCTGTCGTGGCTGATGAAGGGACATTCCCTGAAGGTCTGTTTGCAAAGACTGTCGGATATCTGCCGGGAGACAGTATTACCGTCTCGAATTTATCAACAAAAAAAACAATTGATATTCTGGTTGTCGGAGCACTTGATCCGTCTGAAGGAGTTGCAATTCTTCTTTCGCCGGAAGCGGCGTTTGCACTGGGAATAGAAAAAAATTCAAATAGTATCGTAAAAATTACAAAACGTTCCGGACAGCTTGATGAGGCAGTATCAGGTACGGCAGTCATTGCAAATGGAACAGCAGCTGAAGCAGAACCGGCAGGTACGCCCGCAGACGGTTCTACAGATACTGTTGCTGTACCAGCGAATACAGCAGCAGACAATACTGCGGAGGTTGCAGATGCGTCTAAAAATCAAACTGAAGCGCAAACGGCGTCGTCTGGGACAACCACGGCACAACCGGAAACAGCTGCATCGGAAAGATCCAGTGTAGAAGCGATTTCTGCAACTGAAACTCCTGTACAGCCGGAACCTGCAGGACCTGAAACAGAAGTTGTAACACCCGATGATAAAACTGCAGAGAAGGCAGCAACTGCTGCCGGTGAAAAAATAAATAAAGAAGTTCCTTCTTCTGAAGAAACAGCAGTACCTCCTGTTGAAGAATTGGAGACTACCGGTAATGCGACGACCGCATCCGCAGGAGATATAGTTAACGAAAATGCTCCTGCAGAAAAAGAGTCTGATGTAACATCTGCGGGTGAATCCGGGAATATTGATAATAGGACACCGGTTGCAACAGAAGAGAAAGTTAATGAAAGAATTCCTGCAGCCTGTGAACCTGCTGAGACACCGGTTTCAGAGTCTGTTGGCACTGATAAAAAAACAGCAGATGAAACCGGATCAGCAGTTGATGAAAATGTTCCTGTTCCAGAGGAAACTCCGGAAGCAGAAAAAACTTCAGATATATCAGCCTGCGAAGATGAGGTTTCCCCTGAACCATATGATGAGAAGCCGTCGGAAAGTGTACCCGTTCCAGCAGAAAAAGTTGACGAACAACCAGCTGCAGAGGAAAAGCCTGCAGCAGCAGAACCAGTTCCTGATGAATCCGTTACGGGAAGTACGCCGTCTCCTGTTGAAAATAAAACTGCTTCAGATGCCTATGCGCCGATTATTCTTGTCCCGGCGGAACCGAATCCTCCTGAATCAGACAAAGGAAAACCTGAATCAGAAGCAAAGAGCGGACCTTCCATTCCCGAAAAACCTGCCGGAGAAACAGCTCCTGTACCCACTTCATCTGAAGGAGAGTTTGACAGATATACTGTTCCAAACCTCAAGGCGCTTTCGAGTGGTAAATATTATATCCAGATTGGCGTATATGCAGACGAAGGAAATATCCGCGAAGTTGTAAGAAAATATTCCGGTACCTATCCGATTACAATCGTACCGCTTGTTTCAGGAAAAGCACAACAGCTGATGATCGGTCCACTTTCCGTAGATGAGTATGCAGCAGTGATTGAACGTTTCAAGTCGTACGGATATAAAGATGCATTTTTAAGAAAAATAAAATAAATATAAAAATAGCTATAAAAAAGGACACTCTGCTGAGGAGTGTCCTTTTTTTACTGAAAAGTTCCGGATTATTTTATTTCGTATATCCAGCCTTTAGGAGCCGGCAGCCGGCCCATCTGGATTCCTGTAAGCGTGTCATACAGTTTCTGCAGGACAGGGCCCATCTGATTTTTGCAGCCTTCAAATACTATTTCCTTACCGTGGTCAACGACTTTCCCAATTGGTGAAATAACAGCTGCTGTTCCGCAGAGTCCGCATTCGGCAAAAGAAGACAGTTCTTTTTTATCGATTTTGCGTTCTTCTACCGGAATATGCAGGATGCTTTCCGCGACATAAATAATAGAACGGCGTGTAATCGACGGCAGTATACTGTCCGATTTAGGTGTGACGATACGTCCGTCTTTCGTTACGAACAGAATGTTCGCACCACCGGTTTCTTCAATAAAAGTATGTGAAGCAGGATCAAGGTACATGTTTTCAGCAAATCCGTTTTTATGAGCATCGACAATATTGTGGAGACTCATAGCATAGTTAAGACCTGCTTTTATATCGCCTGTTCCGTGAGGAGCTGCACGATCCATATCAGAGATACGAACAGTTATCGGTTTTACCCCGCCTTTAAAATACGGTCCGACAGGCGTGACAAAAATGCGGAACTGATATTCGTCGGCAGGTTTTACACCGATGACCGCGTTCGAACCAAACATGTACGGACGAATATACAGCGTAGCACCGCTTCCGTACGGAGGTACATATGCCTTATTTGCTTTGATTACGGAAAGAACAGCTGCAATGAACTTTTCTTTTGAAATTACCGGCATTTCAAGACGTTTGCACGAGCGTTCCATGCGTTCTGCATTAAGATCCGGCCGGAATGTGACAATACGTCCGTCTTCTGTCGTATATGCTTTGAGTCCTTCAAAACAGGATTGTGAATACTGAAGCACACCTGCACATTCAGAAATAACGACCTTATCATCAGCCGTAAGTTTGCCTTTGTCCCATTTACCGTTTTTGAAATTTGAGACAAATCGTTTGTCTGTTTTAATGTACGAGAAAGGCAGATTACCCCAGTCAAGTTTTTTTCCTGAGGCTTTTTTTGCCTTTTTTGCAGTTGTAACAGGCTTTTTGGCAGCTTTAGCTGTCTTTTTGACGGGTTTTACAGCTTTTTTAGTACTTTTTGCTGTTTTTACAGTCTTTTTCATTGCCATATATTACACTCCTTTATCATTTTTTAAAACATGTCAAAGTCCCATAACTTAAAAAAACATTCTTTATTTTAGCGCTACTATAGATATTTTACAAGAGTAAAAAAAGACTGTCCCCGGAACGGGCAAGTATACAACACCTGGTTACTCCGTCCGTATGCCGGCCCGTATTATGCCATGACAGCCTCCCTTACGCTGCCGCAGTCAACGGTACAGACTGTACATAATCGTACCTGAATACAGTACGGTATACGCATTATCCATTAATGAGTAAAGTGCCTTCCCGCCGGCTAAGACGGGTGCTACCCACTATGAATGTCTGTCGTCACCCTAAAAACAGGGAACGTGCTGCTCCTGTATTGCGATATAAACCACGTAATTTTTCTCCGATTTGCTTACTAAAAAACACAGAAATGATATACTTTTATCAGTATGCTGATTTTGACATGGGCACAGATTGAACGTATTTTTGCAGAAAAGGAACAGAGTCCGGATTTTTTTTCCGTAGGAAGTGCTGTAACAATCGGTAGTTTTGATGGTCCCCACATTGGTCACGAGGTACTTTTCAATGCTGTCCTTGATGCGTCGCATTCTAAAGGATATGTTCCGGGGGTTATCACCTTTACGCATTCTGTCGGTGGATTTAAACGGCCGGAATCGTATGAAGGTGATTTGTCGACACTTGCACAGCGTCTTGAAGCATTCAGGGAAAAGGGGATGGCATTTGCTGTAGTCATTGACTTTTCTGCTGAATTTAGTACAATAAAGGGACAAGATTTTCTATATATACTGAAAAAGTGCTGTGGCTTAAAATTCCTGGCAGAGGGTAAAGATTTCCGCTGCGGGTACCACGGAACTTTTGGTATGAAAGAAATTTTGAATTATTCCGTCTGCAACGGAATAACAGCGCAATTTCCTGAACCTGTTTTATACGAAAACAGTCGTATAAGCTCGTCGCTTATACGTTCCTGTATTCTTCGCGGTGATTTTTGTTCTGCTGCAAAAATGCTGGGACATAATTATACACTTGACTGTTCAGAAACGGTCTGGAATTGCGAAGGCAGTCAATTTACCGCTGCAAGGCACAGTTTTTTGCAGGCTCTGCCCGCTGACGGTAAATATGATGTTGTGGTAATATTGCCAGGAAGCAGAATACAGCTGCGTCTGAGTGCAGAACCTTATTTCCTTCGCCTCGAGGTTCCGTATGAAAACACACTGTCCTGCATCAAGGCTGTAGAATTTATATGCAATTGATTTAGGAGAATCATAATGGCACTTACAAAAGAAGCAACTGCTGCAATTATCACAAAATTTGGTGATAAAGAAGGTGATACCGGCAACACAAAAGTTCAGGTTGCCCTGCTGACTGATCGTATCACACAGCTTACAGCACATTCAAAAAACTTTCCCAAAGATAAGAGTTCAAAACGTGCTCTCATGAAGGTCGTCGGTGCGCGCAGAAAGCTGCTGAAGTATTATGAACGTACAAACCTTGAAGGATATCGTACTCTTATAAAAGAGCTTGGCATCCGCAAGTAACATGAAAAAAAAGCCTGCAAGGCCGTGCACCGCGACGGCGGCAGGCTTTTTTTTCATGCAGCGCGGTCTGCGCCCGGCTGCTTATTGCGGAAAAGAAAGTAAAAGAATTAGAAGGAAAAGATGGTACAAAGAGTAACTGCAAAGGTCGGTGATGCCGATCTTATCCTGGAGACAGGAAAAATCGGAAAGCAGACGAACGGCTGTGTTTATGCACAGTGGGGCGGAGCTGCTGTTATTGCGACAGTGTGTGCATCGCATGATGTTGTTGAAGGCATGGATTATGTCCCTGTCACTGTCGACTACAATGAAAAATTTTATGCTGCCGGTAAAATTCCCGGCGGTTTTGTAAAACGTGAAGGACGCCCGAAGGACAAGGAAATTCTCGTTTCCCGTCTTATCGACCGTCCTATGCGCCCGCTTTTTGAGATGACGTTCGGACGCGAGATTCAGATTGTGCCGACCTGCGTTTCTGCGGACGGCGTACATACACAGGATATTCTTGCAGTTATCGCTTCTTCTGCAGCGGTAACTGTTTCTGATATTCCGTTC
>JBAYAJ010000052.1:0-14872 GCA_041669845.1 Treponema sp. | reverse complement strand
TTAGTATGTACAAAACTTATGTACTTGTCAACACAGGTGAAAACGGGAGTACCAACTTATGGATAAGAAATTTATCGAAACTACAAAAAAAGATCTGCTTGCACAGCGCAAGGTGATTCTTGAATCACTTGCAGGGCAAAGCGATGATATGAAAAAACTAGTAAAGTCTGCTGAAGCCGGTGATGTAATCGATGTTGCATCAGACGCGATAGATCGTACCTTGCTTGATTCTTTAGGTTCTCAGGATGCAGTACGCCTGCAGCTTATTGACAGTGCTCTGGACCGGATCCAGCAGGGGAAATATGGTCTTTGCATAAAATGCGGCAAAGAAATACCTGTTCAGCGTCTAAAAGCTCTGCCATATGCGCTTATGTGCGTTAACTGTGCTTCCGCTGAAGAACGCAGACATCGATAAGTATGAATTAAAGCTTTTGACTTTTTACGGAACCGGAGTCAATAAAAGCTGTTTCGACGTAGCCGGCTTTTTTTGCAGCCGCAGCAGCCCTGTCGAATGCACAGTCAAGGTCCTGACTTCTATGCGCATCCGAGTTTATCATGACAGGGATGCCAGTATCATGAAGTATGGCAAGAAAATCTGCAGACGGATAAACATCGTCCATAGTACCTCGTGCAATAGCACCTGTGTTTATTTCTGCAATTACGCCTGAATGTTTTGCACAGTTTGCTGTCGCAATCAGTTCACTGCGGTACCAGCTTTCTTCTTCGTCAAAAAGTTTCAGTTTCCAGTTCAGCTTACGGATTACGTCCGGATGTCCCCATATTGTAAAATCTCCTTTTTGCAGCATCTCTCGCTGGAGCGCAAAATAGGTACAGACCGCTTCTTTTATATTTCCATTGAAAAGCTTTTTTATACCATTCTGCAGATTTTCAGCATTGTCATCGGCGCAGAAATTTCCATTTTCATTTGCGATATAATGGACTGAGCCGATGAGATAATCGGGCTTGAACTGTGCGTAATCACTCATACGCGGAGTAGTTAATCCGGGAACATAATCAGCCTCAAAACCACAAAGTACCTGCATGCGTCCATCGTATTCTGCTTTTATATTTTCAATGACCTCGACATACTTATCAAAGTTGCGGGGGGCAATGTGCCATACTGATGCGAACGGATACATACTGTGCCCGGAAAAACCAAGAATATCAAAGCCTTTAGATAAAGCAGACTTTGCCATGTCTTCTGCACTTTCACTGCCGTCGCAGAAAGTTGTATGCGTGTGATAATTAGTTTTCAAATTTTTTTGCATGTTCATATTTCTCTTTCTTCCATTTATCAGAACTTAATTCAAAGCATGTGAATTCATCTTTGAACGCTGAAAAACTTTTTTTTATACTTTCAATATCGGACTGTTCTGCCTGTTCGTTTATTGATTGTCCATATTTTGCAAGCGAATTTGCAGCGATTGCTGCAGAGCTTCCTTTGAGTGTGTGCCCGATCTTTTGAAGTTGATCAAAATCCCGGCATTTAACAGCCTTTTCTATTTTATCGAGCATCGTGACAGTCTGTTTTCTGTAGTCGTTTATGAGCTGGCATCCGAGGGCAAAGTCGTTGCCGATAGTATCTTCGAAATCTTTCTGATCCCATGATTCATTTATTAAAGCGGTGCGGCTGTCAAGAATTGCAATATCTTTTGCTTCCGGCAGTTCCATGACAGTTTTCCATTTTTCAATGATTGCTTTAACACCTGTCCGCTTAAATGGTTTTACAAGTATATCATTCATGCCGATTTTCCGGTATTGCTCGAAATCGTCCTCGTCATTGTTTGCCGTGCAGGCTATAATAATCCCTGAAAAATTTTGAAGCCGGATTTTTTTTGCTGCATCTGTTCCGTTCATAACTGGCATCTGTATATCCATAAAGATAATATCTATTTTAGGATTTTTTGAAATACAGTCGACAGCTTCCTGGCCGTCTTCCGATTCGAATACTTCTGCACCATACGCTCTTAGAAATGTAACAAGCAGCTTTCTGTTGAGAGGATGATCCTCTGCAACGAGAATATTTAATCCTCTGGCAATTGTCGTGTCGTCTTCGCCCGGAATTTCTGTTGTCCGTTTTTTTTCAATTTTAATAGAATCTACTGTTTCGAGGTCCAGTGGTGTATCATACGATTCCTGAAGCAGCATTAAAAGAAACTGCCGTTTTACAGGTTTATACAAATATCCGTTAAAAAGATTCATCAACTTCATTTTTGCTTCTGCTCCCATTTGGCCTTCAGGAACAAGAAGGTATAACTTTGAGTCATTTATTTCAGGATCTTCCTTAATTTCCCATGCAAAATGCCATCCGTCGACTTTAGGCATTCCCATATCGACGAACACGATTTTTACAGGCTTACCAAGCCTTGCTGAATATTTCATTATAAGTTTTCCGTTTTCAGCATTGTCAGTATTAAGAATGTTTGTGAAACCAAGCGATTCAAGTTTCCGTTTCATACTTTTCATTGCAAGCATGTTGTCGTCGACAACAAGAATGCGAGTATCATGCGGAATATGTGAGATACTGTTTTCGGCCGGTGGATTAGGAGACTCAATCAGCGGCAGCGTAAACCAGAAAATCGACCCACCATACGGATTCGATTTTACTCCAATTTGTCCATGCATCGCTGTAACAAGTCCTTTGCATATTGAAAGCCCGAGACCTGTTCCTCCATATTTACGGGTTATTGATGTATCCGCCTGGTAAAAATCGGTGAAAAGCATTTTTCTGTTATTTTCAGGGATACCTATTCCAGTATCAGTTATTTCAAATAACATTGTATTTTCATCTGCCCGGGAGAGTTCCAGATGAATATATCCTTTTTTTGTAAATTTTACCGCATTTTTTATTATATTGAGAAGTATTTGTTGTACTCTGGTAGGATCACCCATTATAAGCTGAGGCAATGAATAATCAATATCGGTAACAATTTCCAATCCTTTGCTGAATGCTTCGACGCTTACAAAATCGACAACACGTTCCGTTACCGCTGCAATGTCGTATGGTATTGATTCAAGTTTGAATTCATGAGATTTTATTTTTGTAAAATCAAGAATATCGTTGACGAGTGCGAGAAGGACATTCGTACTGAACTGGATCTGCCGTACATATTCCTGCTGTTCATTGTTCAGTTTTGTGTCAGAAAGAAGTTCCAGTGTTCCCGTGATTGTTTGAACAGGTGTACGTATTTCGTGAACAGTATTTGCGAGAAAAGTAAGCTTCTGATTAGAATCAATGTTAGATTTTCCCATGAAGTAGTTCTATTGATTTTTGGATAATTACTTCCGGTTTCTGCGGTTTTACTAGATATCGTTTTGCTCCAAGGCTGAGTGCCTGAACAACAGCCTCTTTTTGTGTTGCCTGGGAGTAGATAATAATCGGTACGTCGCTTTTTGATTCCTGCAGCCGCCGGAGAATATCAAAGCCGGAAATACCAGGCATTAAGATATCGAGAATGACAAGGTCATATTTATGTTTGTTAAAACCTGTAACAAATTCTGTGCTGTCGTTGTACAAATCGCATGAGGCACCAATGGATTTGAAAGAGTTTTCCAGCAGTTTAAGAATGACCAGGTCATCATCGACTAATGCTATACGGAGCACGTTGCCCTCAATATCGTCGTCCTGAATAACCCCTGTATCGGAATAAAATCTTGTTTCAATCGACCCCTGCATCTGCTCTCCATCAGGGGTAAGAATCTTGTCAGTAATAAGATCTGACATGCTTGAAAAAGTACTGCTGTCAACAAGGGAATTCAGTATGTGCGAAAGATTTGTTGTGACTTCGATTCCGTTGTACCGTGGATGGCCGCTTATAAGTTCCCGTATAAATGAATCAAACGACAGAACCTTTACATTTTTATTTTGGATTTTCGGATTTGTAAGTATGTTATCGAGCAAAAGCTCAAGGTTGGAACCGTCAACAAACGTAAGATCAAGATTAGTCATCATGAGAAGTATCTTTGGATACTCCATGCCTTCATTTTCTATCATTTCTGCAAGTTTGTATTTGAGAAGGGCCAGTTTTTCGCGGTTCAGTCCCTGTGCGACTTCTATAAAAATAATGTTTCCGTTCCGGTGTATGTCAAGTACACATGGGGTGACATCCATCGAAAAAGAGAGTTTAAGAACACGCCCTATTGATTCAAAAAGTACGTCAAATTTAATAGGTTTTGTAAAATATTTGATGACGCCGAATTGTGCAAGAACAGATATTTTTGAACGTTCAACGAGAGGACCGGCAGCTATAATCGGTATTCTTGAAGCATTGGGATCGTTGTATTTCTTTTCAAGAAATTCGAGTAAATCTTCAAAACTGTCCTGTACATCAAGAATGACAAGATCAGGAAGTGTTGAAATCATCTTTGTAAAAGCATCCCGTTTTCCCTGAGCAATAGAAGTAGCGACTTTTTCAGTCGATAACTTATCTTTCAGAAATTCGCGGAAAAGAGGAGATGCATCGATGATTATAACATTTTTCATTTATTTCTCTATTTTATACAGAATAAGTGAAACTGGCAAGTCTCATTTTTTTCTTTCTGTTTTTTGATAATATCAGTATGATATAAGTATGACGAAAGTTGCTGTATTTTTAGCCGACGGGTTTGAAGAAATTGAAGCTCTTACAGTTGTTGATTATCTGCGTCGTGCCGAAGCCGATGTTTCTATGGTTGCGGTTCCTGTTGTAACTATGACGGCACGGGATATGCCGACCGGTGCACACGGTATAACCGTTTGTGCCGACTGCGTTCTTGAAGAATATTTACGCAGTTCTGTCAGCGGACTTCCTGATTGTATATTTATACCGGGAGGCATGCCCGGTGCTGCAAATATAGGGGCTGATGAGAGAGTTGTTCAGTTTATCATAAAATGTTTTGATGCAGGAAAACTTGTATCTGCAATTTGCGCAGCCCCTGCTGTTGTCCTTGCAAAGACCGGCATTCTTGCAGGGCATAAATATACGTGTTATCCCGGAATGGAAGACGGTTTAAGTGACTATTGTGGTAGTCCCGGCAGGATGATGGAATGCATGAAGGGGAGTACTCTTGTCCGCGGTATACCGTTTATTACCGACGGCAATATTGTTACCGGCCGTGGCCCCGGCTGTGCAGAACAGTTCGCAATGGAGCTTGTACGTATACTTTTCGGCGAAAAGCTGGCAGCCCGCATACACGACAGCAGCATACAGCGTTAATGATGGCAACAAAGCGCGGTTCCTGATATAATCTGTTACATGTATTTTCTCGTTTTGAAGCAGCTTTTAATTATGATGATGATAGCTGCTCTGTCGTTTTTCTTTTCCCGTAGAAACAGTTTCGACGGGACAGAATCTGAATTTCTGAGCAGAATTCTGCTTTTTTTTATAAATCCCTGTCTCATCATTAATGCATTCAATATTTCGTACGATACCGAAAAAATGAAACGTCTCCTGTTTGTAATGCTTATATGTATCGGGGTGCATCTCCTGCTTACGCTCGTCGCAACTGCTGCAATGCGTTCAAAAACCAAAGAGGGGAGGATGCTTGACGGACTCGACCGTATCGGTGTTGTGTTTACGAACTGCGGTTTTATCGGTATTCCGCTTATAAATGGAGTGTTCGGGGCTTCCGGCGTGTTTTATCTTATGGGGTATATTGTCGTTTTCAACGTGTATCTGTGGATATACGGCGAATATCTGATGTCGGGTCATATCAGCTGGAAGAAAGTAGTAACGAATCCGAACGTAATCGCAGTCGCGGCCGGCATCGTCCTGTTCTGTCTTCCTTTTACACTGCCCGGAATTGTTGCGGAATCGTTGTCTCTTATTGCAGGGCTGAATACAGCCCTGTCAATGATTCTTCTCGGAATGCTGTTTGCGGGTTTTCACAAAACTGCAGGCGGTGTATCATATACAAAGCGCGTCATTAAAGCGTCTGTCGTTCGACTTGTAGTCTCCTCGTTTGTAGTTCTGGCATTTTTGTACGGGGTGTACCGTATTTTCCCGTCAGTGAAGGATTTACGCGAAATACTTTTTGTCGTATATATTGCCAGCCTTTGTCCCATCGGCATGAGTGCCTCAACGTTTGCGTGCATTTTTAAAAAGGATGCTTCATATACGAGCCTTATTGTATCTGTCACGTCGATTTTATGCATAGTCACCGTACCGCTTTTTGTCAGACTTGGTGAATTTTTTATAAAATAATAATCTGCTGCTGGATGTAGTAATGTTCATGTGTACTTTTTATCATTTTTCCTTAACGTTCTTGTGTAAACATGCTATGCTTAACATATGATCAGATTTCTGGTGAAATTATTCATACATAACCCGGACGACACAGAAAATCCCGCAGTGAGGGAGAAATACGGTGTCATCTGTGGTGTTTCCGGTATTTTTATAAATATATTGCTGTTTGCATTTAAACTTTTTGCGGGTATCATTGCAAAGTCTGTGGCAGTTACTGCAGATGCATTCAATAATTTATCTGATGCCGGATCGTCAATTATTGCAATTCTCGGGTTTAAACTTTCCTTCAAAAAACCGGACACCGGACATCCTTTTGGACACGGACGTCTCGAATATGTATCGGGGCTGATAGTTTCATTCCTTATTATTCTTGCAGGCATTGAACTTTTGAAATCTTCCGTTAAGGCTGTCATTCACCCGGAACCTGTTGAAACGGGACTGCTTTCGATAGTAGTATTAGCCGTCTCTATCCTTGCAAAATTTTATATGTATCTGTACAATCACCGCATATCAAAAAAAATAAAATCTACTGCAATGGATGTAATTGCCCGGGACAGTCTCAGCGATACAATTTCTACTTTTGTAGTTCTTGCTTCTATAACGGCCGCACACTTTATCAGAATATCACTGCCTCTCGACGGTATTGCGGGCATAATTGTTGCTGCATTTATCGTTATAAGCGGATTGTCGGCTGCAAAAGAGACGATAAACCCACTGCTCGGCGTACCTCCTGCTCCGGAATTTGTTAAGGAGATAGAAGAAGAAACCATGAAACATAAACCGATTCACGGAATTCACGATCTTGTAGTTCACGATTATGGTCCCGGCCGGGTTATGGTTTCACTTCACGCTGAAGTTCCCGGTGACATAAATATTTTTGAACTGCACGACGTGATAGACAATGCGGAACGGGATATTGCGAAAAGGTTTAACTGTACAGTAACAATTCATATGGATCCGATCGATTTAAAAAACGATGAAGTGGAAAAGATGTGGAAATTTGTTTCAGCGGAAGTTTCGTCCATTAATTCTGGAATTACCGTGCACGATCTGCGTTTGGTTCCAGGACCTACCCATACGAATGTTATTTTTGATATTGTGAAACCTCATTCATGTCTCATGAGTGACGATGAACTGCGTAATACACTTTCGTCGCGCATAAAGAATGTCCGTCCGGAATGTATCTGTATTATCAGCGTCGATCATCCGTTCGTGTAAACGTCACATATTCATAGGGAAGCACATCGGTTACTATTTTTTTTTCAACTGTTTTTTTAAAATCGGCCGGATTGAAGTCAGGGAAGCGGACGTCGCCGTCTATACACGCGTCTATTTCGGTGATATACATCGTGCTGCAGAGCGGAACCGCTTCTTCGTACACTTTTCCCCCTCCTGCAATGAAAATATCACTCAGATCCGCATGGCTGGCGGCGTATTTGAGCGCTTCTGTGAGACTGTGCGCTGTATGAAGATTACAGTAATCAGAAAATTCCATTGTGTGTGAAAGGACGATTGTCATACGGTTTGGAAGCCGTTTTCCGATAGATTCATACGTTCTGCGCCCCATTATAACGACATTTCCCGTCGTGAGGTCACGGAACCGTTCCTGCTCGTGAGCCAGTTTCCATGGGATGTGTCCGTTTTTCCCGATGATTTTGTTTTTTGCATAAGCGGCAATAATGGCAATCATGTGTTCCTTCAGTTGCCGTCCGTCAGGCTTCTATTTCAACGAGTTTACCGACTGCATTTTTCTGTGCATATACGCTTCGTGTTCCTTTATACGGATTGGTGAACTGCTGCATCTGGGAACGTATCTGAGAAATATGGATACGGAGTAATTCTCTGTTTTTTTCGTTTTGTGTAAGTATTTGTGATCTAAGATTCGTCAAATCAGTTTGAATTGATTCAATTGAATCGTTTTCCTGAAGCGGTAATGGTTTATGTATATTTGAATACATTTCAGACATTGGAACAATTACTTTCTGGATACTGGTAATACCTGCAATAACCTGCTGTTCAAGCTCTGTATGAGCGAGCAGCGACTCTGCATCCTCGGAAGAGATTGATTCCTGCTGCTTTTCAAGGACCGTAAGATATTCACGGAATTTGTCACGCTGCTGCACGAGCAGCATACGAAAACGTTTAAGAATCGCAACCCGTTCATCGACTTCCTGTTTGGTTAATTCTTCCATAATTAGATTTATCCTTCTATATTTAGAACATTCGGAACAGCGGTAGCTGGTGCGTTTGCTGTACTGTTTGCAACCTGCCGCCATGAATCGGTAAGCTGCTTCATCATAGTAAGTACAAAATCAATTTTTTTCTTGCTGTGATTTATATTTGCTGACATAAGTTCATTGTTGAAGTAGACATATAAAGACATAAGATTCCGTGCTATTTCACCACCTTTTTCCATATTAAGCGAAACCTGCAGTTCTGTAATTATTGCCTGTGATTTCTGGAGACATTTATTGAGTACCTCGATATGCTGTGCAGTAATTGTTTCGTCTGTTTCAAACAGGCCGGAAGCCGCAGTTAACTGACGCACAGCCTCTTCGTATAACAGGACCACAAGTTGCCCCTGGCTTGCTGTACGTACGTTGGTACTCTTGTATGCATTATATGCCTGATTATATCCCATTTTCAACCTCCAGTACCGTATTAAGATAAATCAAATTTGAAAAAACAGATATCCGCATACATTATCGGAGAACATAACAAAAACTTTACATAAAAAGCTCTTTTTACATCGGTTTTTTATGTCGACAAATTGCTCAATAAAGCGTATATTTTTAACAGAGGTTTTTGATGAGCGACGAGATTAACGATAAGAAGAAAGATTCTCCCGATGACAAGGATCCGTATAACTTTTTTAAATTTGCGGGGCCGGAAGAAGACGATAGTAAGAAAAAAAAAGAACCAAATAATGATAACAAACCCCATTTTCCATTTTGGGGAGTAATGCTTCTCATTCTTGCCGTTCTTGCTCTGGTAAATGTTTTTTTTATGTCAAAACCGGAAGATCTCGTCGATTTTTCCGAATTCCGTCAGCTTATTGAGAATGGAAAGATTGTTTCTGTAGAACTTGGCGATACGTATTTTGTTGGCTATGGGCCGGAACAGGTTGTTTCTGCTGATAAAAATGCAAAGGGATATATGCTTTTCCCTGCACAGACAAAAAACCGTACGGAATACAAAACTGTCGGTGTGCTTATGCCCGGTTTTATCGATCTGCTCAATGAAAAAGGTGTCGAGTATAAATTCGTAGTAAAACAGAACAATTATATTGTTCAGATACTTATCAATATTATTATACCTTTTGCACTTATTTTTCTTATGTATTTTCTTATTTTCCGTAAGATGGGCGGCGGTATGGGCGGCGGTATGGGAAGTATTTTCAATGCCGGTCAGTCACGCGCTAAAGCTGTAGATGAAGGTAATGTAAAGACACGGTTTGTTGATGTTGCCGGAGTCGATGAAGCAAAAGAAGAACTTGTAGAAGTAGTGGATTTTTTAAAGCAGCCTAAGAAATATACGGAAATCGGTGGTAAGATCCCTAAAGGCGTTCTGCTTGTCGGACCTCCGGGAACGGGAAAAACACTGCTTGCACGTGCAGTTGCAGGTGAAGCAGGAGTGCCTTTTTTCCGTATAAGCGGTTCTGATTTTGTTGAAATGTTTGTAGGCGTCGGTGCAAGCCGTGTGCGCGATTTGTTCCGGACTGCACGTGAAAAAGCTCCCTGTATTATATTTATTGACGAAATTGATGCCATTGGTAAGAGCCGTACGAGTAATTTGGGCGGTAATGATGAGCGCGAACAGACTTTGAATCAGCTGCTTGTAGAGATGGATGGATTTGACAACGAAAAGGGCCTTATTGTGCTTGCTGCGACAAACCGCCCGGATATTCTTGATCCGGCACTTCTTCGCCCGGGGCGCTTTGACCGGCAGGTTGTTGTTGACCGTCCTGATGTAAAAGGGCGTGAGGCTATTCTGCGTATTCATGCAAAGAACGTAAAGCTTGATAATGATGTTGATTTCGGAGCAATTGCACATTCAACTGCCGGCTTCAGCGGTGCGGATCTTGCAAATATTGTAAACGAAGCTGCTCTGCTGGCTGTTCGCGGTGGGCGCAAAAGAGTAACTATGCCTGATTTTGATGAAGCCGTAGAAAAGACGATTGTCGGGTTGCAGAAAAAAACGCGTGTTGTTAAGGAAGATGAACGCCGTATTGTTGCATATCATGAAACAGGACATGCACTTGTTGCAGCATTTACTCCGGGCAGTGATCCAGTGCATAAAATAACGATTATTCCACGCGGTATGGGTGCGCTTGGATATACGATGCAGCTGCCGGAGGACGATACGTACCTCAAGAGTGAAAAGAAACTTATTAATGAAGTAGACGTTATGCTTGGGGGACGTGCAGCAGAACAGATTGTTTTCAACGAGATTTCAACGGGAGCTGCAAACGATATTCAGCGTGCTACTGATACAATCAGAAAAATGATTACTGATTACGGTATGAGTGAGCGTTTTAAAAATATGACGCTGGGAAAATCCGGACAGGGATATAACAGCGGGGAGCCTCAGCTTGTCCGCGAGTATTCTGAAACAACTCAGCAGTATATCGATGAAGAAATAGCCCGTATGATGTCGGGACGCTATGAAGTTGTTCTTGTTCTACTGAAAAAACACAGGGAGCTTCTTGACTATATAGCGAAGCGCCTTCTTGAAAAAGAGACAATGGATGGCAAGGAATTCGAAGCAATTATAAAAGCGGAAGATCACTGCAAAGAACTTGAAGTTACTGCTGCTGCAGATCAGAAAGCACTTCCTGACGGGACTGAAAAGCCGGAATCAGCTGGAGAAGCGGAGTCAGACTGACCATTACTTGACGTGACGATATATCTCTACTAAAATAGTTGCATGTTCAATAGAAAAAATCGTATTCTTCATGCAGCTGTTTTTTTTGTTTTGATGGTCTTTGGCTCTGTATCTGCACAGACTATTACGACTGCAGGAGCATATTTTAAAACCGTTTCTGAATATTACGGAACCATAAAAGATTATGAAGCAGATATGGATTTGTCCATCAGTAAACAGCAGATGACTGCCAGAGTGTCTTTTAAACGTCCTGATTTGCTCCGTCTTGATTTTTCGGATCCGGCAGACCAGGTAATTCTGTTTAATGGCGATATGCTCACGATTTATCTGCCTGAATCTTCCGCTGTCCTTCAACAGTCGGTACAATCAGACAATGGTGGTGCAGGCGGAGCTTCTCTTGCAACTCCGCAGGGGCTGTCGTTGATGAGCAGATATTATACAGTAGCTTATGAGACAGGGCAGGATCCGGTACCACTTGATGATGCATCTGATGAAAAAGTTATTAAGCTTGTTCTCAACCGCCGCAATACAGCCGAAGCATTTCGCTCGATAAAACTTGCAATAAATGCAGAAACAAAATTAATTCGTCGTGTTGATGCTGTTACTCCCCGGGGAGATGAATTTATTTTTAATTTTTCAAACTATAAGCTTAATCAGGATATTTCTGACCAGCGGTTTATTTACGATCCTCCGTCGTCGGCTAATAATTATAATAATTTTTTACTTTCTAATTGACACAGAGGCTTATTGATTATGACTAGTTACGGTACAATTCTGAAAAAGGCACGTGAAGAAAAAAATCTCGATATTAATGTTGTTGCCCGTGAGACATCAATTACTCCGGAATATATAAAAGGGCTCGAAGAAGAAGATGCCAGTATATTTCCCGGAGAACCGTATATGATCGGTTTTCTTCGTAATTATGCGGAATATCTTGGAATTAATCCTGAGACAGTGCTTTCGTTGTATCGAAGTAAAGCTATCCAGGAATCGCCGGTTCCGGAAGGTTTGCTTTTTAAGCAGAAACCTTCATTTTTGAAAATGTTGATAACAGTTTTGTTATGTGCAGCAGCAGCAACGGGAATTATTGTTTTTGTTTTTGTTTTTATCCGCAGGCCGTCAAGGAAGGATGGTGATGTTGTTATCGAAAAAGGCGTGACTGCAAAAAAATACGAACTAAGCGGCAAACCGTTTGAAGGCAGGCTGTATCGTGGTGATCAGATTATAATTCCTTCCGCAAAAGGTAAAATAATTCTTACTGTAAGTGATACACTTTCTTCTTTCGGAATGGATACACCGGTAGGAAAATTGTATACGGATTTATCAGAAGAGTCCGAACTTGATATTGACGGCGATGCTCAGCCTGATATTATTGTGTATGTTTCTGATATTTCCTCGACAGATGATTCCCGGGGAGCTGAAGTACGGCTGCTTTTAAAACAGAAAAACACCGATACACTTCAGACAGAAACTGTTTCAGAGTCAGATGTTCCTGAAGATAATGGTTCTGCAGTACCAAAACATAAGCAGCAGGTTATTCTGCAGGATACGCGTGCTTATCCGTTTACGGTGAATGCAACGTTCCGCGGTCCGTGTGAATTCCGCTATAAAATAGACCATAAATCATCAGAAGAAAGTTATTTTACTAACGGTGATGTTGTCACTATGACAGCAAACAATGGAGCCCGTTTATGGATGTCTAACTGCAACACGGTGAAATTTTCGATTATTGCTGATACAAAAAATTTTGATCTCGATATAGGAAAAGCAGGTCAGGTTCTCGTAGAGGATATAAAATGGGTAAAGGATCTTGACGGTACATATAAGCTGGTGGTTGTAGAACTTGACTAAATTTTTTATCGATCAGCACGGATGTGCGAAGAATCAGGTTGATGGAGAGTTGATTATTTCCCGCCTGTCGGACAAAGGAATGAAGCAGACTTTTGATCCGTCTACGGCTGACATTATTGTTATTAATTCATGCGGTTTTATAGAACCGGCTAAAAAAGAATCCATTGATGCCGTTATTTCGGCAAAGCAGCATTACCCTGATGCAAAAATATTATTAACAGGATGCCTTGCAGAACGTTATGCTGATATTCTTAAAGATTCTCTTACCGAAGCTGACGGTTTTTTCGGAAACGGAGATATTTCAAAAATAGATACGGTTGTTGAACAACTGTTGGCGGGAAAACACCCTGTTCTTCTTCCTGAACAGAAAGAGATCTGCTGTGGTGACAGAACAATGATACTGTCATACCGCGGTTCTGCTTATGTGAAAATTACGGAGGGATGTAATAATTTTTGTTCATTCTGTGCTATTCCTATAATCCGTGGAAAATTACGGAGCCGTAAGGCAGAAGACATCGTGAATGAAATACGGCGGCTGACTGATGATGGTGTATACGAAATAAATCTTATCGGTCAGGATCTTGCTGCGTATGGAACTGGAGACAGTGACGATGTGTTCGGAAACGGACGTTTTATGCTGCCGCATATTGACGAAAACGGTGTTAATTGCGGTACTGAAAAACAATCCGCACTCTCCCGTCTTCTTGAGCGAATCTCTTCAATAAGTGGTGATTTTATTATTCGTCTGCTTTACATTCACCCGGATCATTTTAACCGTGATATTCTGCCTGTTATGCAGCGTGATACACGTCTTCTTCCGTATTTTGATATTCCGTTTCAATCGGGAGATGACAGACTTGTTCATTTGATGAACCGAAAAGGTTCTGCAGGTGAATATGAAAGACTTGTACAGGATATCCGTGCTTCGTTTCCTGATACGGCTCTTCGAACAACGTTTCTTACAGGATTTCCCGGAGAAACCTGCGGGGCGGCCGAAAATACCCAGCAATTTCTCAGAACAATAAGAAGCGACTGGTCAGGATGTTTCCCGTACAGCCGGGAGGAAGGTACACCCGCATATGCTATGAAAGGACGTGTTACGCAGAAAATTGCAAAAGAGCGTGCACTGATTCTTGAAAATATTCAATCCGGAATTACAAAGGAATGTCTTGCAGGCCGATGCGGAAAAGAATTTAATGTACTCGTTGAGGAACTTGTAAAGGGAGAGGAAGAAGGACTTGCAATAGGCCGGGCATGGTTCCAGGCTCCCGAGGTGGACGGTTCTATCGTAATCCGCTACAACCTTGACGATGCGGCACAGAAAGCAGCAGTACAGCCGGGGCGCGTAATACGTGTACATGCCGACTCATCAAGCGAAGTGGATATTGACGCTCATTTTATTTCTGACTTACCAGTAAATAAGAAGCTTGAGAAATCATCGCTGCAGTACGCGCCTGAACAGGAACAGGACGGGGAATAACACATGGCAGAGGATGAAACCCTCCCGTCATATCTTGATACGCTTAACCCAGAACAAAAAGAGGCCGTCATACACGAAGGATCGCCTCTGCTTATTCTTGCAGGGGCAGGTTCTGGAAAAACCCGCGTCATTACGACGAAAATTGCATACCTTATCGGAAATAAACATGTTGATCCGTCTGCAATTCTCGCGGTTACCTTTACTAAGAAGGCTGCATCCGAGATGGCAGAACGTGCTGTTGCACTTGAGCCGCGTGCATATCGTGCACAGATACGTACATTCCATTCATTCGGAGCGTGGTTTCTGCGGAAATACGCAGATGAGGCAGGACTTGCAGGTTCGTTTACCGTGTATGACGACGACGACATGGCAACTCTGGTTACAAAAGCAGTACCGTCTTTAACAAGGCAGCAGGCGCATCTTGCCGCACACA
>JBAYAJ010000051.1:0-15210 GCA_041669845.1 Treponema sp. | reverse complement strand
ATACGACGGTAAGTTCACTGTACCGCAGGTTCAGTCTGACAGCCGGCGGTACGGATGTGGCACAGGCTGACCGTATCCGTGTATCCATTGCCGGGTATGTGGACGGTACGGTAACGGTGAACGGCAGTTCATACCGTAACTGGACCGGATATATCGACTCAGCAACGGCACCGTCCGGAACAGTGACATCGATTGCGAACAGTTATATAACCGACCGGCCGGGAACATTGATAGACGATTCTGCCTCGGCAGCCGGAACGACGAATCATACATTGAACACACTCACGATTTCCACTACGGAAACGGAATTGTACGGCACATGGGATACGTCCGCACCGGTATTTGCGCCGTTCAGGTCGGTTGTTGCACAAAAATTATGGAGTTCGTATTCAACAGCACCTGAAAATTACGAGGCTATCGGGAATACCGCGACGGGCAGTACTGGTTCAACGCTTGACCGTATTGAATTTCATCTGTACGACAATGCACCTTCATACAGTGCAGGTGATTCATATGCATGGTTCAGCCGCCGTGGATGGTGTACAAATGATTTATCTGCCAGTCTGTATACGTCGTACTCATATGCTGCTGATTTGTTCGGTGGTTCCCGTCCATTTGATGGAACTGCTGCGGCACGGACTTCCGGCGGTATCAGATATTCATCCGTATACGGGTCAATGCAGGCGTTTAAGTATGCGGTCGGTTCCAATAAGACTCCGGTGGTATCGTTTGACACAGGTACTCCGGTTACCGGCGGTGCAACTGGGGCAATATTCAGTACGACGACCGATACATACAATACAACAGGAACTGTTGACGGTTTGTATTTTGCGGTGTATCTGAGTGATAAGACTCTGGCACGGAAATCGCAGTTCACCGTTTCGTATGATGCGGATACGGGATTCGTTACGGATCTTGCAGGAAACAGACTGAAATCTGCAACAATAAACACGATAGATCTTACACCGCCGGAATTCAATATGACGATAAGTCCGGTGGGGAATAATTTCCTGTATGTCATATTCAGCAAAGCTTTGAATTTGACGAAGAATGGTCTTCTCTGGATAGATGAAGATGGAAAACACTATATTGATCCTCTTACAGAAATTCCGAAGAGTCTTGAGCTTGTAGATAAGAGTACAGGATCTCCGTCGACAGGAATTGCAATAGATGAAGATACCCCGGCCGTAAAAGTGTTTCAAAACGATGATTACACAGGTCTTATATTTAAATTGAAACGTAGTACGGGAGCTGCTGATGAAGGAAATGTCCGGCTCTCCGACATAGAGAATGTGTATGTGCGTATTAAGAAAAGAGAAGCTTCAATTGATCCTGTGACGGGCTTATCCGGAACGTACGTGTCGTATATTCAGGATTCGATCGGTAACTCTATGCCGCTTTATGATGCACACGCATTCAGCGATTTTGCAGTGAACGTTGTTAATCCGCAGTATGCGTATAATGTGGATGCTGATTCCAATATTTCAGATGTGATCAGCAGTTATCATAACGACGGCAGCTGGGCGGTCCATGACTGGAGCGCGGATCAGAAGAACTACGGTACGCTTATGCTTAATAAGGGAGTTCTTATTCACGCGGGACTTGCCGACGGTACATCAGATTATTCTGACGGTCTTCCCGTGAAAGTAACTGCGTATTTTGATCCGGATCCGGACAGCAGCGCAGTTTCTGTGACGTACAACAGTAATACGTCACAGAGCTGGCGTATCTGGCTGCCGGGTGGTGACGATATATTTGAGGCACTTGCTCCTGCCAATAATCCGCAGTCGAATAAAGGCTTTGCTTCAACCACAGGTGTAACAGGAAGCGAAGATAAAACGCATATGGATTTTATTTTGTCAGCAGACAGTTTGTCTTCGAAAAACTGGAAGGCCGGCGATCAGGTAAAGTTCCTGTTCGGACTGGTGGATTCGTCCGGGAATCCGGTAAAAATCCGTCACGTGCCTGTGTTCAACGGTGATTCTACGGGCGGTACGTATTCGGGTACGGAGTACCCGCTTTTTGCACTCAGGCTTACACAGAACCTGAGTAATTCCGATGCGCTTGAATCTGCAGGGAAGAAAATTGCTTCGTCGCTTGATCTCTGGTCGTTCAGACTCAAGTCGCTGGTAAGCCAGCGCGGCGGCGTTACGATTCTGAACAACGTCATCAATGCAAGTACGGGCGAAACTACTGTCGTTAAGGTGACTATGCCTTCCGACGGAAGTCTGAGTGTTGTTGTCATGACGCTCGACGGAGACATAGTCCAGTATCTGCAGCACGGTACGACTACGTCCGGTGATCACTATTACAAGTGGAACGGAACGACGAAGTCAGGAAAACGTGTTGCACGGGGTATGTACTTTATAAGGGTCTTCGGCACCGGAATAGACGAAACCCGTAAAGTGATGGTTGTTAAGGACTAAGCGTCGTGAAATGACATCCATACTCCTGAAAAGTACGTCCTGTACTTTTCAGGAGATGCAAATGCTTTTTTGCGGCCGGTACTTAGGGCAAAAAGCATTTGCGGTTCTAAGACGCGCATCCATGCGCTTGCCTGTTCCGGATAGAATCCGCTCCTTGACGCGGCTGTAAAAAACATTCATACTATATATATGTGTGCAGTTATGCGCAAATCAATGCGTTTCTCGGATATCGGCAGAATAGACGCTCCTCAAATCTGCGTGCTTCCCGGTGTACTTGATAATATCAGCAGAGACGGATGTAAAATCCATTATATGTTTTCAGTGGTAATTGACTTGGAAAATGATTATGAAATAAAAATCACGCCGGCAAGTTCTCCTATGAAGCCTTTTACCCTTCTTTGTCATCCGCAGTGGGTAAAAGAGGACAAGGGTATTACCGATATAGGATTCAGTATACTTCGTTCGCCCGATTATTCCCGTCTTATTGAATATGTTAATAATCTTGACTCTGATGCGGAAGAGCTGGATGTAAATACACAAATTGTAAATTCTGTATGCCGGTTCGTATAGAAAAAATTCCCGGGACTGTCTTTCTTCCGTTTCCGGACATGAGCGGCATGCTTGAATCCGAACTGGCGGAACGTTTTTCCTGCAGTATGTCAGATGATGCAGGTGCGAAGCAGTACGGTGATCTGTTGTATCTTCCCGGATTTAAACCTGAACAGAAAGATTCTCTGCATGTGCCGTACTGGTGCCGTACGGCGATGCTTGAGCCGTTTATACTACACTTTGATTCAATAGGCGAAGCTGCAGCGGCACTCAGGGAAAAACAGCGGAGCTGGGCACCGTACCAGTATCAGCTGTTCCGCCGTGCCGGTTTTATTCAGGAAAAACTTCCGTATGTAAATCTGAAAACCCGTACGTTTCCGGTAAAGATTCCGCAGTCACCAATAGGATTATACACGCTGCTTGATGCGGATACCATTATTGCATCGGCTCTTACGACAAGTTTTATACCTGCCGGTCTTATTCAGTTTGAGGAAAATCATGAAGAACCGCCAAGCCGTGCATATCTTAAGATTCAGGAAAGCCTGACGATGGCGCAGCTGCTGTTCGGGGCAGAACTGCCGCATGCCGGTCAGATGTGTTTTGAAGCAGGCGCGTGCCCCGGCGGATGGACATGGGTACTGGTAAAGCTCGGCTGCCGGGTGTATGCGGTAGACCGCGCGGAACTTGTACCTGAATTAATGCACAATCCGCTTGTAAAATTCCAGGCACATGACGCGTTTACGCTTAAACCTGATGATATTGGTCCCTGTGACTGGGTATTCAGCGACGTTATCTGTTATCCGGAAAGGCTCTTTGAATGGGTGCAGGAATGGCTTTCAAGCGGACTTGTAAAGAACATGATCTGTACAATAAAGATGCAGGGAGACGTAAACTGGAAACTTGCAGCAGAATTTGCGGCAATACCCGGCAGCAGAGTTGTTCATTTAAATTACAATAAGCACGAACTAACCTGGATTCACTGCGGAAAATAATACAAATGACGGTTTGTATGATATAATAAAAAGCTATGAAATTTACAGTTGGCCATTCAGCGCGTATTATTACAATTTGTATTTCTATAGTTATGGTAATGTTTTTTTTCTTTTTTTTATTCTATTTGGTACCTCATATTACCGATACGAATATGAACGAGAGCAATACAGCTGAAAACCGTAAATTCCATATTATAGTCGTTGGAAAAGCGGAAAACGAATCTTTTCTGCAGCAGATATATGCAGGGGCACAGCAGGTAAGTAAAAAATATGACGCAGTTGTTGAAGTCCATGTCCCTGAATCGCGGGCGGAGAACGCATCGCTGCAGTCGCTTCTTGAATATGCCTCGTTTACCAATCCCGACGGAATTATTGCCTATATAGGTGAATCTGATTCAAAAATAGATCCGCCGGTTGATATAAGAGGAAAATTAATTCCACTTATTACAGTAGTACAGTATCATCCTGATATTCCGCAGGTGTCGTTCATAGGAACGAATTATTCCGAGCTTGGACGTAAGATAGCGGTAGAAAGCAGTAATTATCTGCACGGGAGAGGTTCTCTTCTGATTATTAACACAAGCATCAGTAATAATCCGAATTACAGTACGCTTATGAACAGTCTTAGTAATTCACTTGAAGAGTACAGCGGGATACGGACAACAATTTCTGATCTCGGATTTTCGCATGCATCGTCGTCTCTTGAAGGAAACGTAAAAAATGAAATAGCATCCAATACGATCGATCTGATTGTATGTCTTACGACGGAAGATACGATACGGGCCGCACAGTCTCTGTCGGACATGAACAGAGGCGGAAAGACCGGTATTATAGGTTTTGGTGAAGGTGATATGGTTGACATGTATTTCAACAGAGGTATTATCACTGAGCTTCTGTCGATTGATCCTCAGAAAATAGGGGAAACTGCAATGAGTGAGTTGTTTGAGTATCTGCGGTACGGATATGCAAACAGTTACATTGCTGCAGATGTACGGATAAAGAAGGCTGGTGATCGCAGATGAAATTCGCGGAGAAAAGCATTCGTACAAGGATTATTCTGTGTGTTATTGCTGCAATTATGCTTATGGGTGCCTGCCTTATTGTAACGATCAGACTTAATCAGCGTATGCTTGAGCGCATAGGCGGTTCATATAAAACAAATGCCGAACTTACTGAATTTTCTACGGATCTTGCGGAAACAGAACGGGCAATGGAAACGTATGTAGAGTATCATACGTTTGAAAGTATCGACTCCTATTATCATTATCAGTCGCTCAGCGATGCGGCTCTTACCCGGTTTCAGGCTAAACCGTCGACTGAAACTGTTATGCAGAAAGAATATATTGTCAGACAGATTACCGAATCGTTTTTTACATACAGCAGATATGTCGTAGCTGCGCGCAGGGCAAACAACACAACGGACGTTGATGCGTGGTACGGTAAAAGCCTCCGGTGTTATTCGGTGCTTCAGGGGGAAATATCCCAGCTTAACGTTTTGTTCATGCAGAAAAACGCGAAATTGTACAATGAGTACCGCGATAATTATGCACTGTTGACGCAGGTGAGTATAGGTTTTATTTTTATTTTCTTTATGCTTATACTTGTCGTTCTTTATTTTTCCATTACGTCTATTATGAAACCGCTTGCAGATATTTCCGACGTAGCACTTCGTGTTGCAAACAGGGATTTTGATGTTCCTCTCTTCAATAGTACAGCCCGCGGTGAAATCGGAAATATCTGCAGAGCGTTCGACCGCATGATTATAAGCATACGGGAATATATCGACACGATATGGGAGAAGGCCCTTCAGGAAACGGAATTAAAAGAGAAAGAACTGGAAATGCACGAATTATATGCGGATGCGAAGCTTCGTGCACTGCAGAATCAGATTAATCCTCATTTTTTGTTCAACACGCTTAATACCGGTGCACAGCTTGCCATGATGGAAGGCGCTGATAAGACATGTTTTTTTATGGAGCAGGTGGCGGATTTTTTCCGGTACAACATTCAGCAGAAAAATCAGACTGCAACGATTGATGAAGAACTTGCACTTGTTGACAACTTTGTATACATTATGAAAGTGCGGTTCGGAGAACGTCTTCAGTTTATAAAGGACGTTCCTTCTGAAAAAAACATGCATCTGCTTCCCCGGATGACGCTGCAGCCGCTTGTTGAAAACTGCATAAAGCACGGTCTGAACGGCTCGAAAGGAATTGTTGTTTTAAAAATAGAGAAAGATTCCTTTTTTACGATTATCCGTATTTCTGATAACGGCTGCGGTTTTCCACCGGAGCTGCGCAAAAAAATACTTGCAGCGGCTCTGTCTGACAGTACTCCCGATGTACCTGTATCGGGTAAAAGTCCGGAGGAAGAAAACGGAACCAACACAGGCACAGGCCTGATAAACGTGATAACGCGGCTGCGGTTGTACTTTCACCGCAGTAACGTTTTTGATATTGTTACCAACGGAGAAGGTCAGGGAACGACTTTCCTTATCAGGATACCGAATGTATAACATACTGCTTACCGATGATGAACAGATTATGATTGACTCGCTCAAGTTTATTATTGAGAAAAATTTTCCCGGCCAGGTTAATCTTTATTTTTCTCTTTCCGGTTCAGATGCGCTCAATATAACTACGCAGAATCAGGTAGATATTATTTTTATGGATATAAATATGCCCGGAATTAACGGACTTGAAACGCTGAAATGTATTACACAGTCAAAACCTAATACGGTGATTATAATTTTAAGCGCATTCGACCGTTTTCAGTACGCACAGGAAGCAGTAAATCTGGGAGCATATAAGTATCTAACGAAACCGGTTAACCGTAATACGGTTATTGAAACAGTGCGCGGAGCGATGAACCTTGTAGATCAGATGAGGGGAAGACTTTCAAACGAAGTTGAACTGCATAAGAAACTTGACCTGGTTTCACCTATGGTTGAAAGTGATTTTATTTACTCTGCCATTTTCGGCGGCGGTAAGGACGTATCCGATTATTTTTCGTATTTTAATATAACTGATTCGTACTGGTGCTTCTGCTGTCTTGAAATTCCACACATTGAAACCAGAAATCAGTATGAACTGTATGTAAAAATACGTGACGTTTTAAAGTCGAAGAGCAGATGTCTTGTCGGGTCCTTTATGTTGAACAGAATTGCAGTGTTTTTTCCGATATCCTGTTCCGGAAGTAAGAATGCAGCGGAAGCGCAGCTCAAAGTACAAATTGTAGACATTTACAGACTGTTGTCCATAAATGTCTGTTCCGGTATCCGCGCAGGCATAAGCCGTGCAGAATCAGATCAGCAGAAGACTACGATGATATATAATGATGCACTTGATGCGTTGAACAGGACTTCTCCCGGCGGCGGTATTTTTTTTGAAAATGATACTAAAAAATCCGATGAAAATATTGATGTCGGCGAAACGGCAGAGAAAATATTTGCACGGGTCAGAGCAGGAGATGCAAACGGTACTTCGGTGTTTGTTAATTCATATTGTATTGCACTTTTCCGGAAGTATGACGGTGAACTGGATAAAATAAAAAATGCGCTGTTTGAACTTCTTATTAATGTCCGTAATATTACGACGGAAATAGACAATACGTATCACAACGAAGCGTTCAGTAATGCGTTTTCCATATTGAGCAGCGAGAATGATCTTGCACAGCTTGAACAGTTTGTTCAGAACAGGTGTAATGAATGTGCTTCTGATATTCTGCGTGCCTCAGGCGATTTTAAAAACCCGATTATAGAAAAAGCGTGTGGTTTTATGAACGAGCATATGAAAGAAGATATTTCACTGGAACGGACGGCACAGGAAGTCAGTGTCAGTCCTTTTTATTTAAGTAAACTATTCAAAGAAGAGAAGAACAAAAACTTTATCACATACCTGACTGATATACGTATGGAAAAAGCCTGTTTTTTTCTGAAAGACCCCCGCGCAAGCGTAAAGGAGGTAAGTGCGTCTGTCGGATATAATGACCAGAATTATTTCAGCCGGCTGTTCAAAAATAAATTCGGCATGACACCGACTGAATATCGTGCTTCGTCAAAAAATAATATTTGAGAGATATCAAATGAAAAAATTCATGATTATTAATGTACTGCTGCTTTTGTTTGTTTCATGCGGGAAACGAAAATCTTCTTCACCAGTGTCGATGAACAGCGGAAACCGCTTTGACACGAAGAAAATTGTAATCGGTTTTTCAATAGATACGCTGGCACTTGAACGATGGCAGCGTGATCTTGATGTGTTCATGAATACTGTGAAAGAACACGGTGCCGACGTTATTGTGCAGAATGCCGGGAACAGTGTGGATGAACAGAACAGACAGCTTCTGTACCTTGCAGACAGAAAAGTTGATGTTGTCGTCGTTGTCCCGAAAAAGCGGGACTCGCTTACGGAGACCATACAGAAACTTCGTACAAAAGGAATTCCTGTTATTTCATACGACAGACTTATAACTGATGCGAATATCAGCATGTATATCACCGTCGATACGGAAAAGGTCGGTGAACTTATGGCGAAACAGCTTCTTTCGGAAACGGACGGGCGTAACTGGTACTGCATTCTTGGTCCGGATGAAGACTATAATATGACGCTCATAAAACAGGGGGTGGCGAAGGTAATAAACAATACCCCTGTCCGCATAACGGGTACGTTTTACACGGCAGGCTGGAACTATGATCTGTCGTATCAGGAAGCTGTGAATCTTGCTACAGCAGGCAGAATTCCTGACGCGATAATCTGCGGGAACGATTCCGTGGCGGGAAGCGTCATACAGGCATTCTCTGTATATTATCCGGATCGTCATATTCCTGTCTGCGGGCAGGATGCCGATATAGCTGCCTGTCAGAACATTGTACGCGGATTACAGGATTTTACCATCTATAAACCGATAACGAAACTTGCAGAAAAAGCTGCGGAGTGTGCAGTCCTTCTTGCCCGCGGAAATTCCGTAGAAGAAGTTGTGCAGGGGCAGGACAGAATAAATAATGGGTTTGGAAATATTCCTGTTATATGGCTTCAGCCGCAGATCGTAACGAAGGCAAATATTGATGATGTAATTATAAAATCAGGATTTCACACATATGGGGAAGTATACCGTAAATAGCTTCTTTCTGGATTTTTTTCAGGACAAAAAAATCCAGATAAGACTGAAAAAGTATCATTTTTTTAAGTCTTTGACTATAAAATAGCAAAAAAATCAAGAATTTTGGCCGTTTACGTTATCCGAACAGAGATATACTTACAACCAGAAAACGGAATAAACGTGCATATATGCTGGTGTATACCGGCAGCACGCAGAATTGTAAGTTAATCAACAGGAGGATAACTTATGAAAAAAATCATTGCATTGGCCATGGTCGGACTACTGATCTCGTCGGCTGACATTTTTGCATGGGGATCAAAGAAAATTTCCAAGAAAACCCCGATCGGTGTTTCAATGCCGACAAAAGATCTTCAGCGCTGGAACCAGGACGGTGCTAACATGAAAGCCCAGCTTGAGAAAGCCGGGTACAGAGTTGACCTGCAGTATGCAAACAATGAAATTGCAACGCAGACATCTCAGATTGAAAATATGGTAACAAAGGGAGATAAAATTCTCGTTATTGCCTCCATCGATGGTTCTGCTCTCAAGAACGTTCTTGATACAGCAAAGAGAAAGGGTGTAAAAGTTATTGCTTATGACCGCCTTATTATGAATTCAACGGCTGTTTCATATTATGCGACATTTGATAACTACAAAGTTGGAACAATTCAGGGTGACTTCCTTGTTGACAAACTCGGCCTTAAAAACCGCACGAAGGATAATGCGGCCTCAATTGAACTCTTTACCGGTTCTCCTGATGACAACAATATCAATTTCTTCTTCGGTGGTGCAATGGATGTTCTGAAACCGTATTTTGATTCAGGCGTTCTTGTCTGCCCGTCAGGCCAGACATCAAAAGCTCAGTGTGCAACACTTAACTGGTCAACAGAAACAGCACAGGCCCGTATGGAAAACCTTATCTCTTCACAGGGATACGGCCCGAAAGGCAAGAAACTTGACGCTGTGTATTCTTCAAACGATTCAGTCGCTATGGGAATTACCAACGCGCTCGTTGCAGCCGGCTATACGGCAGAGAATTTCCCGCTTATTACAGGACAGGACTGTGATAAACCGAACGTAAAGAACATGATCAAAGGTACACAGGCTATGTCTATTTTCAAGGATACACGTACTCTTGCACAGAAGGTTGTCGGTATGGTTGATGCTCTTATGCAGGGAAAGGAACCTGAAGTCAACGATACAAAAACATACAATAACGGAACAGGAATTATTCCGTCATATCTCTGCGATCCTGTTTTTGCAACAAAAGATAACTACAAACAGCTGCTGGTTGATTCCGGATACTACAAAGCATCTGATCTTCAGTAGTCTGATTTGACCGGACAAAAGGCAGAACGACCGTCGTATTCATCGTATGACGGAGAAAAGGTTCTGCCTTTTCTATAAAATGCAGCACATCATCGTGCTGTTACGGAGGTTCCAATGGCAAAGACATTATTGGAAATGAAACATATAACCAAGACATTCCCTGGTGTAAAGGCGCTCGATGATGTCAGTATTGAAGTTCAGGAGGGTGAAATACATGCACTTGTCGGTGAGAATGGTGCGGGAAAATCGACCCTTATGAACGTTTTGAGCGGCATTTATCCGTTCGGTACGTACAGCGGTGATATCGTCTATGATGGCAATGTATGTAAATTTCAAAACATAAAAGACAGTGAAAAATTAGGTATTGTTATTATTCATCAGGAGCTGGCCCTTGTTCCCCTTTTGACAATCGGTGAGAATATGTTCCTCGGCAACGAACGGGGAAATAAAGGGAAAATTAACTGGGCCGAAACGTTCGGTAAAGCAGATGAACTCCTGAAAATGGTTGGTCTGAAAGAATCTTCACATACACTGATAAAGGATATCGGTGTTGGAAAGCAGCAGCTTGTCGAAATTGCGAAAGCGCTCGGTAAGAATGTTAAACTGCTTATTCTTGACGAACCGACTGCTTCTCTTAATGATACGGAAGCAAAACATCTGCTTGATCTTCTTCTTCAGTTCAAGAAAAAAGGAATGACTTCCATTCTTATTTCACACAAACTGAATGAAGTTTCTTATGTGGCTGATAAAATTACGGTCATTCGTGACGGTAGTGTCATACAGTCCCTTGATAAAACAAAGGATTCTTTCACAGAAGATACAATTATTTCTGCAATGGTCGGCCGCAATCTTACCGACCGTTTCCCGAAACGTGTTCCGCATATCGGAGACATCTGTTTTGAAGTAAAAGACTGGTGTGTGGATCATCCGATATTTGAGGGGATAAAAGTATGCGACCATATTAATTTCAACGTACGCAAAGGTGAAGTTGTCGGAATAAGCGGACTGATGGGAGCCGGACGTACTGAGCTTGCTATGAGTATTTTCGGACATTCGTACGGTTCAGATATCAGGGGACATGTGTATCTTGACGGAAAAGAAGTGCATTTTCCCACGGTAAAATCTGCAATACGTCACGGGCTTGCGTATGTTACTGAAGACCGTAAGGGAAACGGACTGATTCTTTCGGAATCAATCTGCCGCAATACATCGTCAGCAAAACCGGAAAAAATTTCACGTCATAATATTATAAACTTTGATAAGGAACGGATGGTTGCAAAGAAGTATGTCGACGAAATGCACACAAAATGTTCAACGATCGATGAAGACGTTGTGAACCTTTCCGGTGGAAATATGCAGAAAGTACTGCTCGGAAAATGGCTTTTTGCGGATCCTGACATTCTTATTCTTGACGAGCCGACGAGGGGTATTGATGTAGGCGCAAAATATGAAATTTACTGTATCATTAACAAAATGGTAACCGAGGGGAAGTCTGTTATCTTTATTTCATCGGAAATGCCGGAGATTCTTGGTATGAGCGACCGTATTTACGTTATGAATGCGGGTAAAATGATTGCCGAAATGCCCGGTAAGGATGCGACCCAGGAAAAAATAATGGCATGCATCATTAACTCGGACAAAGGTGTACAAGCTGCTGGTGCCAAAGCGTAAACAGGAGGAAATTATGTCATCGTCAACATCTTATAGTATTAAGCGGATTCTTAAAAATAATACTATGTTCATAGCACTGATAGTAGTAATGCTGCTTTTTCAGATTCTTATAGTTGCTACGGACAACGGTTCGTTGTTTGCTCCGTCAAACATTACGAATATTATTAACCAGAACGCATATGTCGTCATACTTGCAACAGGTATGCTGCTCTGTATATTGACCGGCGGTAACATCGATCTTTCTGTCGGTTCAATAGTCGCTTTTGTTGGTGCTATAGCAGGGACTTTAATTGTCAATATGCACTGGAACATTTATGCTGCAATAGTTGTATGCCTCCTTGTGGGAATGCTGGTCGGTGCATGGCACGGTATGTGGATAGCTTTCGTACATATTCCGCCGTTCATCGTAACACTTGCAGGTATGCTTTTGTGGCGCGGTGCGGCGCTTATCGTTCTTAACGGAATCACCATTTCACCGATGCCCGATAATTATCTTTCCCTGTTCTCAAGTTATCTGCCGACTGTTTCTTATGATATGTTAAATGCAGATCCTGATAAGGCAATGGCACTTACGTTCGCAGTAACAATGATTGTTGCAGTACTCTGTTGTATTGTGTTTGTTTTAGCAGAGTTTCTTCAGCGCGGTGCAAAACGCCGGAAGGGTTACGAGACGACGGCACTTGGCCTGTTCATTGCCCGGCTGGTGCTTTTCTGTGCAGTCATTCTTATTGTGGCTTCTTTACTTGGCCGGGATAAAGGTATTCCTGTTATTCTTATAATCGTTGCAGTAATTGTTGCTGTATACGCATATTATACGCAGAATACGGTTCCGGGTCGTTATTTGTATGCACTCGGCGGTAACGCTAAAGCAGCTCAGCTTTCAGGTGTAAATACCGATCATGTCATGTTCTTTGCATATACGAACATGGGATTTCTTTCCGGTGTTGCGGCGCTTGCCTGCGTTGCCCGCTTTAATTCAGCGGCACCAACTGCCGGTACCAACTACGAAATGGATGCGATCGGTTCCTGCTTTATCGGCGGTGCGTCAGCATACGGCGGAACGGGAACTGTAGGCGGTGCTGTTATCGGCGCTATATTCATGGGTGTTTTGAATAACGGTATGTCAATTCTCGGTATTGATTCCAACTGGCAGAAAGCGGTAAAAGGTCTGGTACTTCTTCTTGCTGTTTTATTCGACGTTGTATCGAAGAAGCGGAAATCCTCCAAATAAATTATTGTTTAATACCTGTAGTTAAACGTAATTGGCCGGCCAGATCACGGTACGTTGTTACCTGTGTGAAGCCGGTTTTTTTTATTAACACGGCTGCTTCCTCCGCGTTGTATTCCCCCGTTTCAAGCATGAGTATACCGCCGTGCGCAAGGTGAGTAAAAGCCTGCGGTAAGAGCCTGCGGATTACCGCCAGGCCGTCGCTGCTGCCGGGTGTTCCGTCCGCCGTACCGGCATCGCCGTCAAGCGCAAGACGTGGTTCGCCTCGTCCGTCCCTGAGGAGTTCCGTTACTTCGGCTGCCGGTATATACGGCGGGTTGCACAGTATGACAGTGAACCTGGTGTTCTTCGGTACTGCCTGCAGTAAATCACCCTGCAGGAAAGATATATTCCTCTGTTGTTCCGGTGATAGAACATATAACGCATTTTGTCTGGCAATATTGAGTGCTCCCGCGGAAATATCTGTGAGCGTGAGAGAAACCGGAATCCGGAGTTCGTGCAGTACGCTCAGGCCGATACAGCCGCTTCCCGTACATATGTCGGCGATACGTATAGAACCGGCAGGTGTACAACTGATATTCCTGCTGATCCAGTTTACTGCATGCTCAACCATGAGTTCCGTATCGGGCTTTGGAATAAGGACGTCTTTTGTTACAAGAAAATCAATCCCGTAAAATTCTTTATGACCGGTTATGTATGCTACGGGAAGTCCTGTCTGCCGCAGCGCAACTGCGCCTGTAAAATCTGTTAATTGCTGAGCTGTTAATTCCGTCTCACCGTGAGAGAGAAAATAAGACTTGCTGCGGCCCGTAATATGTTCGAGAAGTACATCTATATCGAGCGCGGGGGTAGGGGATGATGCAAGTTGTGCAATACCATCACGTCGTGCGCTTCGTATATCCATCAGTTTTTTTCAAGTTCCGTAATGTCGGTTTTAAGCTGTTCTTCCTTTGCATATACATTGAGCGCGTCAAGCATTTCGTCCATATATCCGAGCATGAACTGATCAAGCTTGTACAGTGTAAGATTTATGCGGTGGTCAGTGACGCGGTTCTGCGGAAAATTATATGTGCGGATCCGTTCGCTCCGGTCTCCTGAACCTACCATTAATTTGCGTGCGGCGTCGCGTTCTGTGCGCTTTTTATTTTCTTCCAGATCGAACAGACGTGCACGGAGAACGCGGAATGCCTTTGCCTTATTCTTTATCTGACTTTTTTCATCCTGCTGGATGACAACAATTCCTGTTGGAATATGGGTAAGCCGCACTGCTGAATCCGTAGTATTAACGCACTGTCCTCCCGGTCCGCCTGCACGCATGACATCGACGCGTACATCTTCCGGTTTTATGACGATGTCTGTTTCTTCAGCTTCAGGAAGAACTGCGACGGTGACCGTACTTGTGTGGATCCGTCCCTGTGCCTCTGTTGCAGGAACACGCTGTACACGATGTACGCCGCCTTCCCATCTGAGTGTTCCATAGACGAATTTACCGCTGAGCGAGAACGATATTTCCTTATATCCGCCCACTTCGGTCGGAGTCGCGTTCATAATTTCATATTTCCAGCCTTTCATCTCTGCAAAACGAGTGTACATTTCATACAGATCGGCAGCGAACAAGGATGCTTCATCTCCTCCGACACCGTTGCGGATCTCTATAATAATGTTTTTTTCATCAAGAGGGTCGGGCGGAATCAGCTTAAACTTTATCTGGTCCTCAAGCTGCGGTTTTTTTTCTTCGAAGGATTTAAGTTCTTCACGGGCCATTTCTTTCATGTCATGGTCTTCTTCATTTGTGATCATTTCCGTGTCGTCTTCAATTCCTTTGAGTACTTTTTTATATTCGCCGTAAAGAGACATCAGTTCGGAAAGATGACCGTGTTCACGCATGATACTCTTATATTTAGCCGGATCTTTT